>JAIVYO010000063.1:0-5251 GCA_048635405.1 Campylobacterales bacterium
GTGATAAAAAGGTTTTTGCCGGAAGGGTCCAGGGTGTTGTTGTCCATATTACGACAAAAACCTTTTTATCACTCAGTTCGGGAATCTCTGCGCTTAAATCGTCTTTTAAGGAGAATTTTACGAAAATCGACGGTGATGATTCATCATGATATTCTATCTCAGCCTCAGCTAGGGCTGTTTTGCAGCTGCAGCACCAGTAGATCGGTTTTTTGCTCCTGAAAAGGCTCCCGTTCCGGGCAAATTTACCGCATTCTCGAGCGATAACCGCCTCATAGGAGTAATTCATTGTCAGGTAAGGGTTGTTCCATTCACCCATCACCCCAAGTCTTTTAAATTCCTCTCTCTGAATATCTATATATTTCTCAACCAACTTTCTTGTAAATATGTTCAGGTCCAGCTGCAATGCTTTGTCCGGTCCTGTCCATATGTATTCCTGCAGCTCATCATTAAGGATTACTCTGCTGCTTTCGGCCCTGCAGGAAAAATCAATGAAGACCAGATGCTTTCTCTTGTGATACTCTTTCGAGAAAATGCTTTCCTTGACATCTATAAGCTTTATGCCTGATACATTTAGGCCGGTCTCTTCGTCTATCTCCCTTCTTACTGCCTGGTTTAAAGTCTCTCCGAACTTCAGATGCCCGCCAGGCACAATCCACCTGTCTTTCCATTTTTTGGATCTTGCAAGAAATATTTCATCTTTGTCGTTGCGGATTATGGCGCCGACAACTATTTCGGGTGTGTCTTGTGTTTCCATGAAGGTTGTTTGATTCCAATATTTATATTGTTGATATTGGCAGAGATTATGGCTTAAATCAATAAATTCATATAAATCCACAAAATCAAATGTTGTACATGGCTCAAAATCCTATTGAAAGAAAGTTGCAGGTATGCAAATTAACAAGAGCTATTGCAGCAAACAGTTTATATGCGGCCCTGAAGGGCTTGCTTGGAAAAGAAGGGGTGTCTGAGGCAGGCTTGCGAGACAGATGGCTTTCTGAGATGAACAAGTATGACACTATCTTTAGCGAAGGATGGTATTCTCCGCCGCCATACGGCATTGCAGTGCTTTTTGGAACGGATACTGATAACGCGACAAGCAGGCTGAACTGCGAAAACTTCCGCCCTGAAGGGGTATGGCCTCGTGATGATGTGTTCTTGGATCATAAAAACGGCATCGTCTATGCATACGCATCTCCTGTTGATAGAAAAACGGGCATTATCGGTGATTTTGGGGTGACTGTATATTTAGGCAATAATCAAGCAATACAAAATCATCTAAAAACCTGCTATGAAATGAACAGATATGTCTTTAGTTCTGTAAAAACAGGTAAGAAGTTCTCAGAAATCTATGGTTTCGCTGAGAGGTTTATGGTGCAGCACGGGCTGAATAACAAGATCACCAGCACATCTGATCCGGCCGGCACAAATATTGGCCATACTGTGCCGGGCTTATATGAACGCTGGACAGAAGAGGAACAAAAGGCATTGGAATCAGGAAAGATGGAAGATGCGAAGCGAATAATAAGCGCTAAGCGAAAATTTGTCAGTTCAATTGAAAGCTTTGAAACTATAAATGGTATGGCTGTGACTGTTGAGCCAAGACCAAGAGTAAATGACAGGCCAGAGATACCAATGATGTCTTATCACACAATAATTTTAATTCATGAAAATGGAAAATCTGAGCTTTTGACCGGTTTTGATAGTATATTCAGGCTGACTAAAATGGACTATATGCTTAAATGATTGTTTGATATTTTGTCCTTAGACCCAAAAGCACATAAATCAAATCTATTTATACTCTCTTTTTATAAGTAATATTATATCTTTTGGCGGGTCTTCTTCCATGATAGACAAATTCTTCAATCCAAAAAGTGTTGCAATCGTCGGGGCAAGTGCCAACAAGAAAAAATTGGGCAATAATATACTTGTGAATTTTAAGAAGAATTTCAAGGGCAAGATATATCCTGTCAATATCAATGAGAAAGAGATTGAGGGGCTCAGGTGTTATGGCAGCGTGAAAGATATTAAAGAGAAGATAGATCTTGCTGTTGTTGTCGTGCCTGCCAAAATCGCAAATATGGTTGTCGCTGAATGCGCTGAGACAGATGTCAAGGCTGTGATAATAATCAGTGCCGGATACAGGGAAAGCGGAAGTGATGGCATCATACTTGAGAATCATCTTAAGGCTATCATCAAAAAAGACAATGTCCGTGTTGTAGGGCCTAACTGTATCGGCGTCCTTGACACATATAGCGGTGTTGATACTATATTTTCTCCTTATGAGCGGATGGAGCGACCAAAAGAAGGTGGAATATCTGTGATTTCCCAGAGCGGGGCTTTCGGCACGGCGTTCATAGACTGGTGTGCAGAGCACAGGATAGGAATAAACAGGTTTGTGAGCTTCGGCAACAGGGCAGATGTTGGTGAATGCGACCTGATTAATTTTTTCTCAAAAGACAGGAAAACTAATCTTATAATACTATATATTGAAGGGCCGAAAAATGGGAGAGAACTGATGGATGCCCTGAAAAATACAACCAGAAAGAAGCCTGTCATCGTTCTTAAGGCAGGAAAAAGCGACAAAGGTGCGGCTGCGGCTGCGTCGCATACGGGGTCTCTTGCAGGATCTTACAAAATATTCAGCTCTGCTATGAAGCAGTGCGGTGCGACCGAGGCAAAGACGCTTGATGAGCTTTTTGATTTCACAAAAGTCCTTAGCAAGCTGGAGCCTGCGAAGGGAAACCGGGTTGCTATTGTTACAAACGGCGGAGGATATGGTGTGCTGTCTGCTGATGCGTGCATACATGAAGGACTTGAGCTTGCGGAGCTGTCTCATAAGAGCGTGACTGCGATAAAGAAAGCAATGCCTGAATTTGCCGGGGTGCACAATCCTCTTGACCTTATAGGCGACGCGACTGAAGAGAGATTCAGGGTTGCACTTGAAAGCTGCATCAAGGACAAGAATGTAGACATTGTGGTAGTGTTCATATGGGCGCTTGGCACTACGCTTGATTCCGGCATCGCTGAGACTATTATAAATATCGCAAGGAAATCAAAAAAACCTGTTATATGCGGGGGTGTCGGGAGCGACTATACAAAAGATATTCTTCTTGCGCTTGAGAATGCAGGCATACCTACTTTTCCTACACCATTGCGTGCCATGAAAGCTGCAAAGATTCTTTATGATTACGGGAAGATCAGAAAATCGTGATATTACTCTTCCTTAAGAGCCATTGAGGCAACACCAGAATGATCGAATGGCTTGAAGACATTCTCTATGGAAGATATGAACTGGTCTATCTCTCTTATGTATTTGCTCCATCTTGATTTTATGTTGACTATGAAATCCTCGTAAGACTTCATATCTTTGTGGGCTGATATGAAAAATGCAGTCCTGCCTGAAAGGCCGTTTCCTCTTGCGAAACAGATTACATTGTTGTTTGCTTTCATATCTTTTATGAAATTTTTAAGCTCTTCTGTCTTTGAATAGTCTGTCCACTGCATAATGGTTATCACAATTATATTCATGCCTATCTTCTTGAAGGCCGGGCTTGCGTAGTATTTCAAGATGTAATTCTCTTTCTCCAGCTTCTGCCTTATCCTTGTGACTGTCGGCTGGGTCGTGCTGAGCTCTTTTGCTATCTGCTTGTCTGTCTTCCTGCCGTTTTCTACAAGTTTTAACAGTACATCTTTCTCTTTTTTCTTCAGCATACAGTATATATGGTAACAAAAAAATAAAAGGAAGTTTATCAATAACCGAAAAATATATATACTATCCTTTTATAAAGTATTATCTGGTGATATATTTATGAAAATTAATATTGGAGAGAAAGACAGGGCGATAAGGATTGTTGCCGGTGCTGTCGCATTTCCCAGCGCAATCATAGGAACACCTTTTGCTCTTGCAACAATTGGAATCACAAGCACTATTGTAGGCCTTTTAGGTGTGGATCTTCTTGTCACTGGCGCTCTTGGATCAAGCCCTATATATGGCTTTTTGGGGATTGACACAACAAAAAATAAAGCTGCTCAAAAAAGCGTTGCTGTAAGTAAGTTTACCGGGAAGCCTGCCGCAAAGAAAAGGGCTCCGGCAAGGAAGAAAGTAGCTCCAAAAAGAAAGTGATTCTTTTTTAGTTTTTACCCGCCTGAGATAATCTTTATTATCTCTATCTTGTCTTCTTTTTTTATCCTTATGTCTTCGGGTTCTACCTCATTGTTGACCTTTACAATGATTGTCTCTGCGTTTATGTCTAATTTCTTTAGCATGTCTGACACTTTTGGGCAGGTCTTAAGATCAAGCTTTCTTTTTTTCCCTTCGTATGTCACTGCAATATCCATAGAAATACACCAATCATTAAAGTTAAATAATTAATAATTTAAATGGTTGCATGAAGAAGTTTTTAATAAAAGCCAAGATTGCTATGGACCGGGGAAAATACTGGCTCAGCTACATCAATTTTGCAATGCTTCTCTTCATTGCTGTGACAAGCATGAAAGAGTATGAATATTTCTCATTTCTGCAGGGCAGGTACTGGCTTGTTCTTCTTGGTTTCGGCACTCTTGTGTTTATCACTGTGCTCGGCTATATTGATCTTAAGAAGCTTAAGACATATCAGCTTGAGTCTGAGATATATGCGCGAATCAATCCTGTCCAGCAAAAAGTTTTTGAGAACCAGGACAAGATATTGAAGAGGATTGAAGGACTGGAGAAAAAGATTGGGAATAAGTGATTGTTTCTTACATATTCTTTGCAAGCTTCACATCTGATGCCTTGACTGTGTTTCTTCCTGCGTGGTCCGCAAGGGTAACTGAACTCTGGGCTATCTCTGTCGCCATGTTTTCCAGGACTTCGGCGAAAAGTTTTGCCGCTTTTATGGATACTCTTTCCGCTCCTGCATTTCTTAAAAGGCGCTCTGCTGCTGCTGCCGGTATGTTTGACATATGATTATATTGTGTGCTGGGGTTTAAATGTTTTGTTTGGTTCTTGTAAATATATTTAAAGATAATTTATTATTTCGTAGTTATGAAGATAATACAAAAAGAAATACCTATTGAGCTTAAAAATAGTTTTGATGGCAAAGGTTATAGATGGGTTATTGATAAATTTAATGTTGAAATTGATTCTGAACGGAGAATCTATGATCTCTTACTGGGCCTGCCGCTTGTTACAGACCGGCTTATTGAGAGTAAAACAGAGATTGATACTCCCTTTTGCGGGAAGACCTATACTTCTCTTTATTCCAGATCGGAA
>JAIVYO010000064.1:0-5207 GCA_048635405.1 Campylobacterales bacterium
CAGCAGGGCAGAATCCTTTTGATCTGTGGAATACGGACCGTGAAGAGATAATGCATATATTCAATCCTTATGTTGAGACTTTCAGCTATTGTGGATGTATAGATCATCTCGGATTGAGAGGTCTTCTGCGATATGATGGCATCATAGAAGATACTGCATATATGCTTACTTATGACAGCTCAGATGATGCTGAGATTGCATATGATCTTCATTCCTTTGTCTACAGTTCTGTTGATTATTATCCTGTTGATGTAAATATTGATGCTGAAGAAGTGCTTTTTTTGGGAAGGGGCGACTGTTCTGAGATGTCTGTGCTTCTGGCAAGCCTTCTGAATGCGAGAGGCATCAAGGCATATGTCGCTGAAGGTTCAGGGCACAGGTATGTCTTTGCCAGGATTGATGGTGCATGGTTTCCTATAGATGCGTCTGCCCGGGATTTTTATCATGCCTATAGGCTGTGGGGTTCTTCCGGCGGCAATATATATGATGTGTCTGATGGACAGGCATTTCTGTTTGACAGAGATGAGGTAATTTTTAATAAGGACTGGTGCTCAAATAAGAGCTATGTATAGAAGCCAGTTCCTGCGGAAGCATATATTCCTGCAGTTGTCCTTATCTTTGGTACTTCTCTTATCTGTTACATTTTCTTATGCTGTATCTTTAGATGATATAGAGATATCCGGATTTAATGTGAAAGATACGGCAAAGGGGGATGTGGCCTATTTTGAAGCAGATCTGAATAATATCGGGGCGTATCATATTTCTTTGATCCCTCATGTTACTGTGTTTAGTCAAGGTGCTGTCATTGAGGAAATCACAGGAGATAAAACACAGATATTTTCGCGCAGGAGCAAAAAAATAAGGATTGGCTACGATACAAGCAATCTTGATTTAGGTCAGTATACTGCTGCGTTTCGGTTTGTGATTGACGGCAAGGAGTCGGATGCGGTTGAGCATGATTTTGAGATACTGGAGCTGTATCAAAGTGTTATAATCAAAGATTTAGATGCAGAACCTACTGAACTTGGAGGTCTTATGGTCATCTCTGCGATACTTGAAAATACAGGTACTGTTGATGTTGATTATTCTGTCAGGTTCAGCATAGTTGACAGTTCCGGAAATGTTGTGGATGGGATGTCTGTTGTCGGTTTTATTGGCAAATCCTCAATCGAGACAATTTACACTGCATGGGATACTGGTAAAAGACAGCCGGGAAACTATCCTTTGTCTGCTGAAGAATATGGGATTAAGGCACAGGTAAAGTACTGGATTGATTCTGAAGATATACATGAAAGTGAAGTGAAGAGAGTGGGGGCTCTATTATCTGGTGGTGCAGGTTTAGTTGACAGGATTGGGGATGTTTTAAACTCTTTGTATTTTAAACTGTTTGGTTTTTTGTATTGATTTTCTGTTAATTTTTTGCTGTTTTTTTTGGTTTATTGTTACTGTTTTTATATCTTAACATATTAATGTATTTATTATAGTTTACATTTTTATTCTATTTATTATTTTTAATATCAAAAGATATATAAACCGGCGGCAGCAATTAAGACTTAATGCAAAACAATACAGGAATTCTTTTAGGGAAGGCAGACAGGATCATTATAAAACTGCTTAAGAAGTCAGAGCGGGCTCTTTCTACATATGAGATTGCAAAAACGCTTAATCTTTCCTGGGCAACGGCAAATACTCACTGCTACAAGCTTATGTCGCTCGGTGAAATCTCCGGCAGAAACGAGGAAGTCAAGATAGGCATGCGGCGGATTGTGTGGAAACCGGAAGATGCAGACACATCTATAAATAAGGAGGGTGTGTGCTGATGATTATAAGTCAAAAAAGCGCGTCAAGTAAAAGACAACAATCTCTTATAAGCATTGTCTTAATCTTTATCATGCTCTTCTTTTTTATCTTCAGCACTCCGGCCTTTGCGGCTGAGCTGGGCAATGTCTCAGTCAGTCCGGATTCTGTATGGATAGATTCTTCGACAGGAGAGGCTCTTGTGGACCTATATATAGAATGTATCTCAGACAGCGCAGTGAATGTCACAGCTTCTGTTACAGGCCCTTATGGATCTTATCCGATTCTGATGGATATTATTGACAATGATACGGATGCTTATGGTGGTTCTTTTGCTGCGACTGATTTTGGAAGTTATACTGTTCATTTTACTTGTGGGAACAGCAACGGGACAGAAAATATGTCTTTGCCTTTTGTTGTCAATGAGCTGGATCTGGAGCTGATATCAATATCTGAGACTTTGGCCTATGCTGGAAATGTGTCTGCTGTAAAGGCAAGACTTTTGCTGAACGATAATCCTGTGACTTTAGGTGTTGAGTACAGTATATCTTTTTCGAATAATGGTAACAGTTGGAAGGGGGATATTTCTGACACATCTTTTGAGGATGACATCGCTGTGCTTGGATGGACCATACCTGCTTTTGATGGAGGCATATATGATCTTGAAGTGACGGCTTTGCTTGATGGCCATACTGTCTCTGCATGGATGAATGACCCTATCACTATAAGGCCTCCTGTTGAGATAGAAATTCTTGATCCTTTAACTGACAGGACATATTCTTTGACTAATCCTAAACAGATAAAAGTTGTCGTAAGGGTAAAACATAATCCTTTCATCATAAATAAACTTTATCATTCGCAGTTCTGTGCCGAACTTGACGGTAAGAAGCTGCAGATTGAGAATTTCACATATGACAGCAAGACGAAGACTTACAGTTTTTTTGTTGACATATATAGGGCAGACCCCGATGATTATAATTACAAGCTTTTTGTATGCGTTACACCCGAGGGCTTTTCAAAACAAAAAAGCAGTTCATATGTGCCTGTACAATTTATGATACCTTTTGAGATTGACCTGAAGGATGCAAAAGATGTGCCGATATCCGGAGCGAGAATAGCACTTATAAAAAATAGCGGGGGCGCGACATATGATGAGTGCGTCACAGACTCATCCGGCCTGTGCTCTGTGACAATAAATCCTGGGACTTATGATATCACGATGGATATTGATGATGTCTCTTTAAAATTAAGAGATGTGGAACTTCCCGGAGAAGGCAGTTATTTTGATAATGCTGAAAATATATTAAGATATGATAATCCAGTAAATCTAGATATTGATGGCTTTAAACATGTTATGAAAGTTGTTGCAGCAAGATTTCTTCTATCATATGAAAGTGCTGAAGTTTCAATATATAATATTGGACCTGACAGTGACACATCAGTTCTTAGATGTGATGACTGGAATTTTGAAGAGAGAAGCTGTTCCGGTACATGGTCTGATATCTCAGCATCTTCTGATTATTTCTCAAGCAAAATAATATTCACTATTGCCGAGCTTTCAGCATTCGCTTTGGGTGAAAAAGATGATTTGCATATAGACCTTGATTTAGGAGAAGATAAGTATTTTATCGGTGGAGAGTATGTTTTGAGAGGTACGGTACGCAACAGTAAAGGTCATGGTGCGGAAGGAGTAAAAATTGATTATGATTTCGGTGGAGATAGAGGAACAACAGTTACAGACAGTTATGGTATTTTTACCGTAGATGTGAAAGTGCCTGCGATTATTGGGGAATTCAAGGCGATATTGGATGCTAAGAAAGAGCCCTATATATCTGCCAAATCAATATCGTATCTCAAAGCATATGAGCGCGAGTCTTTGGATATGGTGCTTGCAAGATATTCTTTGATTGTAACACCTGATGTTGATTATTTGATCAATGCAACATTGAGAAATAATGGCAATATTGTGATTGAAGAAATCAGAGTCACTCTTTCCGGTTTTCAGGACGAGTGGTATGAGATAATACCGGCTTTGACAGAAGCATTGTATCCTGGCGAAGATGCAGATTTCGTCATTAAGATATCAGTTCCAGAGTCATATGACGACTGTGATTCCTGTGCTGATTCTTATTCCCTATCGCTTCTGGCTGAATCCGAAGGCGGCTTATCTATCAAGAGATATATAGCATTGTCTGTTGAGGCGGATGATACTATCTCTGAAGATTTGGGTGTGACTGTAGGCGAAGATGCGGCAGATAAATCTGATATAGGCCTTGCTTCCTTGAGCAACGCAATCACCGGGTTCATACCGGTAGAGATAGCAAACAATCAATTCTACATAATCCTCTTTTTGCTTGCTGTTCTCTTATTCTTCAGGAAACCCATTTTGAGGCAGTATTTCCGTAAAGCGAATTCTTCCTTCTATCTTGACCATATAAAGGCAGAGGTCCTGAAAGGATATGGCGCCCCGGGTGATGATGGAAGGAAAGAGAGTGCAAAAGAAGATATGGATTGTGATCATGATGACGATGATAAGCCAAAGAAAAAAGAATCAGACAACAGTCAAAAGAGCGACCTGAAAAAGGTATTGTCAAATCCGTTTGAGTGAATCTGCCTATTTCTAATAACCGAAAGTTATATATACGCATATATCCAAAAGTATGGATAGAAATCAGTTTTCCAATTTCAATTAAAATATAATATGTGATGCATTATGAAAAAATTGTCTTTATTTTTGTTGATATTATGTGCGCTTGCTGCCGCATTAGGGTCGAACGTGATTGCGGATACTTCAAATGATGTGTCTGCTGATGTCACAATCGGCGGTGAGGCACCAACAGTCGGCGCAATAACATGTGTTGATGCAGACCCATTTACATTGAATGCTGAGATGACAAAGCTCCTGAACTGCTCGGCGACAATCACAGACCTTAACGGATATGAGGATATAGACTCTATCCGTGGCGTGTTTTATAACTCTTCGGCAGAAGGTGACACAGGAGATACAAGAGACAACTACAAGAATGGTACATGCCATTTCACTGAGGCCGGTGACGGAACTGACAGGGATGTTGAATGCTCATTCACTGTCTGGTATCATGCAAACCCTACTGACTGGACAGTGTATTTCAATGCTACTGCCGGCACTGACACAGCGGTAAATACGACAACAGTCACTGTTGGTTCTCTTATTGCCTTGAATGTGACTGAGACTGAGATTGATTTCGGAAGCGTTGATATGGGTGATAACTCCTCTCAGATTACTACTGTCATCAAAAACACAGGCAATGTTGTTATTGACCTTAATATTAACGAGACTTTGTATAATGGGGAAATGTACTGCACAGATGTTGCTTCGGATAACATAACAACTGATGCGGCATCTACCGGTGTGAGATATAATACTACGA
>JAIVYO010000065.1:0-5103 GCA_048635405.1 Campylobacterales bacterium
CTGTGCGTTGCCCTTAAGTGCTTTATCCTCTCTGCAAGATGGGGCTCAAGGATCTCTGCATCGTTCCATAAGTCAAGCTCAATAAAATCGTAGCCTTCCTTGGCGCCCTTGACAATCTTTCCTGCAAGGCCCTGGTACTGCCACATCTGAGGAATTGACGGCTCGCCGGGAGTGCCAGAGACTATGTAATCGGTCGGCCTGTTTGTCTTCTCATCAAGAGGTGTGTGATAGACCATCCTCTTTCCCTTGTATAATTGCTCTTTGACCTCTTCTGCCATGATAGACCACTGCAACCAATAAACCTTTGACTCACTCCATTTCAGGTGCTGTTATGCCGCTTATCTGCGTGAAAGTGTCTCTCAGCTTGTAGACATACTTCTCTGCAACTATCCTGCACCTGTTCCTGTATATCTTGTAGAAAGCATGATAATATGACCACCACAGGGATCTCTGGAATGAATTTGCGTATGGGAATTCTGTCACAAGAGTTGCGTATATAGTAATCCTTATGTTTCCGTCGCCGGTCTCAAGGTTCTGCTGGCCGTCAAACTCGATAAAGAAAAAAGCTTTTGTGAACTTGTCAAAACTTCTGTTTGCCCACAGCTTATTGTAGAAGGATCCGTCTGTGGTGTCATACTTGAAATGCACATTGAAAAGGGAGCTTGAAGATACATCAACGCCAATCTTCATTATGTTGTCTGCCTGCTTTACAATCGAGAGCGGCTTTTGGCCTTTGTATGTTATCCATATCTTCTCTACAGGCGACAGGACATAATCCTCAATCTTTATTGTTTCAGGATCAGCCACCCTGCCTCAACTCCTCTGCATACTGCTTCAGCCCTTCAGCAAAGTCGTTTGTTATCTTCTTTGTGAATTCATGATACCTGTTTCTTTTCTTCTGGTAGAAAAGCGTCATCCAGATGCGCCACCATAGCTGGTAGAATATGCTCTGCTGGAATATCGTGTCCTGCGGAAACTCGCTCCACAGCTGGGGCTCAAACTTTATCTTTGCCGTGCCCTTGCCGCCCTCGACAAAACCTTCAAGTGCCACCTCAATCTTTGCGAAAGTGTATATGTCATACACTCTTGACACTATCCAGGTGAACTTGAACTTCTGCTTGTCGCCTGATTTCTCCCATGTGTATGTGACTTCCTGTATATGCTCCTCGGGAACCTTGAAGACTGTCACCATGAGCTCGCGTGCCTTGTTATAAAATTTCTGCGGGTTGGGGCCTGAATAGTTTATTGTTATGTCTTTCCTGTATTTTGACTTGTCGAAGACATCGTCGTATATCGTAAGCTTTGTCCTTGCGAAAACCATAGCAATCCCTTATTGGTATCCTTACTGTAATATTGAAATCTGTCGTATATATATATTAGCGGTGCTGTGCTGTTAAAATTGAGGAGGACATTTCAGAACAAAGAAAGCTATTTAAGCATAGAGGCAGAATAATCTGTCATGGAACTGATTCCGGCGTTGCTGATAGGCCTCGGCCTTTTTATAATAAATATCCTTATAATAAAGAATGACAAAAAATTCAATGATCTTAAATTTCCAAAAAATGTTATAATAGGGCTTATCCTTTTCGGTGTCGGCAGCTATATTCTCGTTTCATCCATACCGTCGGCAGTGCTTACAAAAAAGCTTATAGGCCTTGTACTTACCCTTCTGGGATTCTTTTTAGTGGTGTGGTTCCCCTACACATCAGAATACAACAGGGGATTTGAGGTGACAGGCATCTTTTTTGGTGTGGTGATACTTATTGTCGGGCTTATCATGCTAATCTTCTGAGTAGATATATTTCACTAAATTTAATATACTAGCTGAGAGAAAATAATATGTATCGGTTAGTGTTTATCATGGTTGACCCTTTAGACTGGCAGGAAGATGGCGGGCTTGGCGGAGTAAGCGCGAAAGATGTGAAACGCGCAGGATGGGTAGGCGTAGGACTCAACACATACAGGAAGATAAATGTGACATCCACTCTTGGGGCGACACAGGGGATATATGACAGCCTTCTTTTCAATCTTATGCAGAATGAATACAAGATACTCAAGGTAGGCGAAGATTTCCATGTGACGCCAAGCACGCAGAACCCTTTCTACCAGAACGCAAAAGCACAGAAGGGCGAGCTTGAAAGGATAATAAGCACCACGCTTACAGACATAGGCAACGAGGTAGGACAATGGCAGCTTCTTGAGCATGATGTCAGGAAAGCGGAAGAGATGCTGAACTATTTCAGCGAGAGCGATGAGGCGGCGCTCAAGACAATGTTTGTGGATCAGGTGGATTATTATACAGGCGGGGGCGGTGCTCAGGGAGAGGGAAGGCTTAGCATGGCTTTTATGCGCAAGTCAAACATAATGCCTACAATTGTTGAGGATTTCCTGAGCATGAATTCTACTGATGACATGAAAGAGGACGGACATCTCGGAAAGCTCCCGCAGGTGGAAAAGAATTTCCTGAAAGCCAAATGGTCTGCCTATACGCAGTGGAAGACGCTTTTTAAGGGAGGAGTGGACCAGAGGTACAAAACGGTGAAATCTTTGTGCATGTCCAAGGAAAAATATCTGGATGAGAGGCGTGAGTGGCTCAAGCCGCACGTGATGCAGCACAAGATGCTCAACAATGCACTGTCGTCAGAAGGCGGGCGGGCAGGGCAGGCAGGCAACTTCTTTGACAGGCCGGGCGAGGCGAGAAGCTTCACGAACCAGACAATATGGCTCTGGAAACCCCTAAGGATGAGACATAATCTTAACAGGACGCCTGATGAGATGTACAAGAGCCCGAGGCATGTCGGCAAGAGAGGTGTCAAGGCATATGATTACCATATACAGGAAAAATTCATATATAATGCTGGAAAAAATAAAAAAGACCAGGCAAAAGGCCTGCTCGGCAAATATATATGGCTTACAGAAAAGCAGGTCGAAGATTTTGTTGAAGGGCGAACAGGGATACCCAAGAGGGATGCCAAATACGGGGTTTCTGACCTGCAGGAAAATGAGTGGTACTATACTGTCTGGACCATTGACTATGAGAAGTGCGTGTTCAATGTCATCGATAACGGCCAGCCGACACCTCTTGAGGACGGGACATGGATAATACACGGCTATATCGCAACAAAAAATATGCTGCTGCTGAAGCTTCTTGAGAGAAACTGCGAGGACATGGATACTGAGATTGAGATGAAGAACATAATAAACATGGATAAGGAGAAATACTATATACAATACTATCTTAAGTCAGAAGACGGGCCTTACGGGATTAAGAAAGATGAGATAATATATAAGAAGAAAAAAGAGATTCTCGGCAGCAAAAGCTTCAAGGAAGATGCTGATGAGAACGGAAATATTGATATTGACGGGAAGAAATACAAGGAAGAGGATTTTATACTTTTCAGCGAGGAAAAGCTTAATGAACTTAAAAAGAAAGGCGGACATGCAGGCATAAAGATTGGCGTCGATATAATCATACCGGGAGGCCCATGGGCAAGCAAAGATGATGACAATGCACGGGATGCGCGCGAAAGTGCACTTGAAGTGATAAAAAATGCGGCGCAGGCAAAGCTTACCAAGTTCAATGACCACAGGGATATAGTGCTGCAGAGGGTGTCTGCTCCGACAAAAGAGAACAAGGCAGTAAAAAACTTTAAGAATATGATGGAGGATTTCGGGATAGAGTTAAGATGGCGGCTGGATCCGGGACCTTACTACTCTGAGCTGTTCGATACGATGACGCAAGGCATGTTCAAGCTAGCAGGAAGCGCTTTCTGGGGCGGGGAGATTGTAGGCCCTCTTTACAGGAAGATAAATATACCCTGGTGAGGCTGTAATCTTTTTAAGATTGCTGTACATAATAATTACTGTGTTACAGTCAAAAAATGAAAGTTGTTCTTATTTAACGATTCTACCATGTCAAAAAGGCAGCTCAAGACTCTTATAAAAGAGCTTGGCTCTTACAGGGGGCGGCACACTGAGCTTGTCTCCATAAGCGTGCCTTCGGGGTACAACATAAATGAGATAAACAATATGGTCCGGCAGGAGGCAGGAACTGTTGCCAATATCAAGTCAAAGACCACAAGGAAGAATGTCGCCGGAGCGCTTGCAAGGATAGATCAGGCATTGAGGGTGTTCAAGGTGACACCGCCCAACGGCCTGTGCATATACAGCGGCAATGTATCTGAGCATGAAGGGACCTCTGACATAAAGCTGTGGATGTTTGAGCCTCCTGAGCCTATAAACCTGAGGACATACAGGTGCGAGCAGACATTCCTCATAGACCACCTTAAAGAGATTGTTGAAGAGAAAGAGGTATACGGCCTTGTGACTATAGACAAGTCTGAGGCGAGCGTCGGGTTTCTGATGGGAAAAGCCATAAAGGTCTCGCATAATTTCAATTCTATGGTTCCCGGAAAGACAGGCAAGGGCGGGCAGAGCGCACAGAGGTTTGAAAGGGTGCGTGCCGGGCTTCTGCTGAGCTTTATGAAGATGGTGGGTGAAGCTGCTACTAAAACTTTTGAACAGAACAGGAACCTTAAAGGTGTGCTGATAGGCGGCCCGGGACCTGTGAAAGAGACTTTCGCTGACGGCGACTTCTTATCTGAAGCGCTGAAGAAGAAGATAATCGGTATCAAGGACCTGTCATATTCCGGCGAGCCGGGGCTTAAAGAACTTCTTGAGAGGTCTGACGATGTGCTTAAAGAGGCTTCTGCGACTATTGAAAGAGATATCATAAAGGGCTTTTTTGATCACCTGAAGAAAGAGGACGGCCTTGCGTCGTATGGGCATATAGATGTTGCCAATGCGCTTAAGATAGGCGCTGTCAAAAGGCTTATCATCTCTGAGGATTTTCCTCTGCGGCATTTTGAGCTTAAGTGCAAAAATTGCAGCTTTTCTGAAGAGAAGGCTGCAAAGAGAGAGAGCCTGCCTGACAAGTGCCCTAAATGCTCCGGACAGCTTGAGATATCTGAGAAGGCTGATCTTGTTGAAGAGCTTGAGAAGATGGCTGAAGATATGGGCTCTGAGTTTGTTGAAGTGAGCTCAGAGACGCCTGAAGGCGCGCAGTTCCTCCAGCTTGGCGGCATCGGGGCTGTGCTGAGGTAT
>JAIVYO010000066.1:0-5069 GCA_048635405.1 Campylobacterales bacterium
GTGAAAATAAATTCAGTACGATGCCATGGCCACAATGTAGGGGCTCGATTTATCGCGCCCTGATGTTATATTTATATAAAAAGGGGAGACACCCATAATTTCCATAGCCTTTACAAAACAGATATAAAAGGGATAATACCCCTATGAAAAGCGGTGAGAAATTAAGCCCTGAAGTGATTATTAAAATGAGGGCTGCATTGCTTGATGACAAGGGCTCAAGGTATATGTTTATAGTCTCGCTGCTTTTTTGTTTTGCCGTGATGGCCGAGAAGGCGGCGCTGAGCTATTCGAATGTAATATTTTTCATTGTCTTTTATTATCTTGTGATTTCTGTCCTTCATATCCCTGTTATGGTCTATAAGAAGCTGGATGTTATAGGCGAGGTAAGGAAGCATTACAGGGAGTTCTTTGTTCTGGCTCTTATCACTGCGGTGATAATATTTTCCCAGACCTATGCGATAAGCATGGCCAATGTATCTTATGTGACTGCTTTGAAAAGGCTTTCTGTGCTTTTCACGATTGTGCTTGGCCATCATCTGTTTGACGAGAAGAATTTAAGAGATCATATGTTTGCCGCATTTCTGATGGTCGCGGGTGTTGTGATGATATCTTTTGGATGAAGCCTTTATCTTATATAAACTTTCCAATATCATTTCTTCTTATGGAACAGATAAAGACGATGGACACGCACTGCCATCTTCAGCACTCATGGTTTGATGAGGACAGGGACTCTGTCATAGCAGAGGCAAAGAAGAGGATGCATTTCATTATCGAGTCCGGGGCGAGGCCTGACTGGAACAGGGGTGCAATATCTCTTTCTGAGAAGCATAAAGGATTCATCTACGCCACAGCCGGCCTTCATCCTATGGATGCGCAGAAGGCAAGCGCTTCTGATTTTGAGAAAGAGATTGATTTCATCAGGGAAAGCAAAGGCAAGATTGTCGGTGTCGGTGAGGTAGGGCTTGATTATCATTGGGAAAAGGACGAGAAGATCAGGGCTTTACAGAGAGAAAGGTTCTCACGGTTTATATCTCTTGCTGATGAGATAGGAAAGCCGCTTGTTATACATTCCTGGGACGGCGAGGTGGATGCGGTCGATATCCTGTCGCGCGAGGCTTCAGGCACTGTTGTCATGCACTGCTTTTCCGGCAAAAAGGAGGAACTTCTGAAAGCTCTTGATCTTGGTTATTATATCTCGTTTTCCACCCAGATACTTGCTTCAAAGAACCATCGCCGCCTTGCTAAATTTACGCCTTTGGAGAGAATGCTTTTAGAGACTGATGCGCCCTATCTTGGGCCTAACAGGGAGAAGAATATGCCGTGGAATACATTGCTTGCGGCTGAGAAGATTGCTGCTGTCAAAGATGTTGAGGTCGGTGATGTTGTGAAAGCTGCTTTAGAAAATGCTAAGAAAGTGTTTGGAATCTGAGATTATTCAATAATTATTCGTTTTTGATAATTTCTGAACTTCGCGACTCTTTAGCTTTATTTACTTCTTCCTCAAATCTGTTTATCAGCATTTCAAGTTCGTCTTCCTTTTTGGTATGTTCCGGTGCTGATTCTTGAATCTCATCTCTTTCTGCTTTAAACCAATCTTTTGCAGGCAGGTTTTCTGCTTTTTCCGGTGTCATGACATGTTCTGTTTCCTGAGCAATTTTGCTTTCAATGCTGTTCATATCTATTTCGTGGCTTTCAGCATCTTTATCATGTTCTATGTTGAATGCCTTGACAATCATCTGCTCGTGCTCGCTCATCCGTGTATCTGGCCTGTGCTCTGCACGCACCTTTATTTCCAGGACTGCAAGGGATGTCAGAAATAAGAAAAGTATGACAAGCGCGTATGCTATGATGTCTATCATGGTCTTTTATTTGTTCTAAGATGTATATAAGATTGATTCTTTAAGAGACTGTTTTTGAGAACTCTTTCACTATCTCTATGAAGTTGTCTTCATCATCATATCCTGAGTATCTGCAGTTCTTTGATTTTTTCAGTTTTCCCAGTATATATGCGGAGACCTTCTGCTCATCTACAGAGAACATGCCTATGACTGGTTTTTTTAAGGTTATGGCATCTGATATTTCTGACCCGACACCGAGGCTTGGGTTGGAAATCTCTGCGACCATGAAGTCGCATTCTTCAATCCATTTGAGGTCTCTTTCATAGATGTAAGCTGTATCAAGGCCGTTCTCTTTCTCTATTGTACCTTTTTCTGTCGTGTGTGTGGTCAGGACATCGAATCCAGCTTCTTGGAGCATATCTGTAAGATTTCTGAGGCTGTCAAAGCCGGTGTTCTGGTATCCGCCGCGCATTGAGCATGCGAAATAGATTTTCATGGCTGAGATTTTGTTTTTTGGGTTTATAAGATTTTTGGACATATATTCTAAAATTGATATGCCTTATCTTTGTTATCTTTAAGTATATCCCTGTCCTAAATATTGATAATAGAGTCTTAAGTGTTGTGACTCCAAGCAGCATACTTAATTTATTAGAAAAATATTAAGCAAGACAGAAGTGAAACAATATGGATATGTTTACTGAATTAAGCATAATATTGTTCCTGACTGTCTTAATCTCTGCTGTGATGCACTTTCTTAAACAACCGTTGATCATAGGTTATATTCTTTCAGGAATTATTGCAGGGCCTGTCGTCTTTAATATAGTACAATCCGCAGACACTTTCTCGACCTTTGCACAGATGGGCATAACATTCCTTTTGTTTATGGTCGGCCTGAACCTGAATTTTCGGGTGATAGGCGATGTCGGAAAAACATCATTATTGACCGGTATCGGCCAGGTCGTCTTTACATCACTTATCGGATATTCTATTATAAGATTCTTATTAGGCTTTTCAAATATTATCTCAATATATCTTGCTATAGCTATCACTTTCAGCAGTACGATCATAATCATGAAACTTCTGTCAGACAAGAAAGATCTAGAGGCACTTTATGGAAGGATCTCTATAGGTTTTCTTATTGTGCAGGATCTTATAGCTATATTTGTATTGACCCTGATATCATCGATTCAAAGAGGGAACAGTGTGACTGGGTTTGCTTTTGAATCTGTAATGAAAGGGGTCGGTTCCATAATTGTCCTGATTCTGATAAGCCTATATATTTTTCCTCATATGACTAAGCTGATTGCGAAATCTCAGGAATTTTTGATGCTTTTTGCTATCAGCTGGTGTTTTGCAGTAGCATCAGTATTCAGCTACCTTAACCTTTCAATAGAAGCAGGGGCATTGCTTGCGGGAATAAGCTTGTCTATGACACCAAACCATTATGAAATAAGCTATAAGATGAGACCTTTGCGTGATTTCTTCATAATACTGTTCTTTGTGCTGCTAGGTTCTCAGATGGTTTTTGCCAGCATCTCTCAATATATTATGCCTGCAATCTTATTGTCTGCGTTCATCCTTATCGGAAACCCTCTGATTGTGATGACATTGATGGGATTATTGGGTTATACAAAGAGAAACAGCTTTCTGGCAGGCCTTACTGTCGCCCAGATCAGTGAATTCTCTTTGATCCTGATTGCGCTGGGGGTTAAGATGGGTCACCTGACAGGCGAAATAATCTCTTTGATAACACTGATTGCATTGATAACTATCGCAGGCTCTACATATATGATAATCTATTCAAATCAGCTTTATAGGCTCTTATCGAGATATCTTACCCTGTTTGAAAGACCCGGGAAGAAAATTGATGAACATAAATATCACAAAGACGAGAATTATGATATAATACTTTTCGGGCATGATGATATTGGCTATGACATCACGACATCACTGAAAAAAATAAAAAAGAAATTTCTTATCATAGACTACAATCCAAAGGTCATAATCAATCTGTTTAAGGAGGGATATGACTGCAAATATGGGGATGTGAATGATACAGAACTTCTTGATGAGCTGAATTTTTCAAAGACAAAGATGGTCATCTCTACAATACCTGCAATAGATACGAATCTGCTGCTGATCCGGAAGGTAAAAGATGTGAATAAGGATGCGATAATCTCGGTTGTAGCGCAGCAGATTGATGATGCCTTAAAGTTATATGACGCGGGAGCCACTTATGTCATAATGCCTCATTTCTTAGGCGGACGCCAGGCATCGACATTGATTGAGAACAATCAATTAAGCCTTAGCGGATTCTTGAATGAGAAGGTTGCGCATATTGAAAATCTGAAACTGCGAAAGAGTATGGGGCATGAACATCCAAAATATATTCATCATTAGGTCTTTATTATGGGATCGCCGAGATTTGAACTCGAATCTCCAGCCCCCGAAGCCGGAAGGATGACCAAGTTACCCTACGACCCCGTGCTCTGATTTTTTGGTTCTTGAGTTTTAAATGTGTTGTTTTTCTTTTGATATCTGTATTTATATTATCTTGTCTTGAACAAGAATGAGGAATAAAGTAATAATATAAAAAATAATCTGCATAAATAATTGTCTAAGTTGATTCTTATGGCAGATGCATCTGAGACAGGAAACGGAAGCCCTTTTGAGAACGCGATGAAGGATATGGAAAAGGCGGGGGAAGTGGCAAACATCCCCCTTGAGAGCCTTGAGGTCCTGAAGAAGCCTAAAAGGTCTCTTAATGTCACATTTCCTGTCAAGATGGATGATGGCAAGATAAAGTATTTTGAAGCGTATAGGGTGCAGTACAATGATGCGCGAGGCCCTACTAAGGGAGGGATAAGATTTCATCCTAATGTATGTCTTGATGAAGTGAAGGCTCTTGCGTTCTGGATGGCCTTGAAGTGCGCTGTTGTAGATATACCTTACGGCGGTGCCAAAGGCGGTGTCACACTGAACCCTAAGGAATATTCGGCAACTGAGATTGAGAGGATATCAAGAGGATATATGAGGGCTATGCACAGCTTTATCGGCCAGAGAGTTGATATACCTGCGCCTGATGTATATACGAATCCGCAGATCATGGCATGGATGCTTGATGAGTATGAGAAGATTGAAGGAAGGCATGTGCCTGGTATCATAACCGGGAAGCCTGAGGTCGGAGGGAGCAAAGGCAGGGAGTATTCTACATCTATGGGTGGCGCTTAT
>JAIVYO010000067.1:0-5051 GCA_048635405.1 Campylobacterales bacterium
TTTTCGGTTAAGGATGTTGACACATGATTATTCCTGTGGCTGGTGTAATATGGGTGATCATCCTCAGGACTTGTGGGTCGATGACATCAGGATACAAAAATATTCACTTATAGAGCCGGATGTGATTGTCGGTGCAGAGAGATATGTTTATAAATCAATGGCAAATGACACACCAACTCATTTTTATGCGTCTGAAACTCTCTCTGAGGGGCAATATTCTGTGATATTCCGCTGCATAGATTCTGTGGGAAATGTTAACATGTCAGATGTGATTATCTTCTCTTATATCCTTAACTCTTTTGTTATAACTATTGAGTCTCCTTTAAATGCTACATATGGTTCTAAGCCCTGGTTCAATGTTTCGCTCAGTTCACAGGGGTTATGGTGCGGCTATTCGCGTGATGGAGGACCTATGCTGGCAATGCTGAATGATAGCAATATTCATTTCTATATACAGAGCTCGGTTTTGGGTGATGGGCAGCATTCGATATTTTTCAACTGCACAGACCTTTCATCCACCATGAAGACCTCAAGCACTGAATATTTTACTGTTGATACAACAGGTCCCCAGATAACAGTACAGTCTCCATTGAATGATACATATACTTCTTTGCCCTGGTTCAATGTCACTCTTGATGAACCAGGATTATCATGCAGTTATTCTCTTGATGGTGCACTTTATCTTGGTATGTCAAACGACAGCGATACTCATTTTTTTGAGTTGGACGCATCCCTTCTTGACGGTCCGCATTCGATACGTTTCAGTTGCACAGATCTTGCGTCAAACACCAATACAACAGATCTTGTCTATTTTACTGTTGATACAACAGGTTCCCAGATAATTGTGAACTCTCCTTTAGACTTTTCTTCTCATACCACACAGATTGTTCTTTTCAATGTCACAGCTACAGATCCTTCAGGTGTTGATTGGTGTGGATACAGTCTCAATGGCTCGGCAAATGTTACAATGCCTGCCGGACCTTTAGATACATTCTATTTTCTTAATAATACAGTGTATAAAGGAAGTTATGAGGTTGTCTTCTATTGCAATGATTCCAATGGGATTATGAATAATACAGATTCTATCCTCTTTAATGTCTTGTATGATTGTATGTTTGATTCTGAATGCGCGGTTGATAATATCTGCGTATTGAACACATGCACTCCTCTTATATGCACAGATTATTGTACAAATAGTACAGACCTTGTATGTCATTCAGCCTGTGACGGCAGGAATGGCTGCCTTTTTTATGATGCGGCAGCAAGTTTTTTCTGTGACGGCAAACAATACGGCCAATGGTTTGATTATGGAGGTAATAAGGTCATAAAATGCTGTGAAGGTGCACCATACACATCTTATGAGCCGGATGTCACCTATGCAGGCCTGAATCCGCTTACGATTGAACTTGGCTATGTCGCCGATGCCGCTGTATCTATCAGGAACAGGAATGATTTTGAGGACACATTCACGATAACTCTTGAAAGCACATCAAACCTTAGATACTGGTCATGGTTCTCGACACATAAGAATGATGAGATGCGCAACAGGATGGAAATATCTTTTGCGCCGTATGAGCAGAAATTCATAAGCCTGCGTGTACTCGGGGGTACGGTTGGATGTTTTAATGGCATTGATAATCTTAAAGTGAATGCTACGACATCTTTTGGCAAGTCTGACGTTGAGTCTATAGATGTGTGTGTCAATCCTGTGGCTTCTGGAGGTATTTTCAGCAGGAGTGTTCCGGGTCTTGGCAATGTTGCTTTTGTTGTTCTTTTGTTGATTTCCGCTTTTCTGTATGGTAGTCTGGATAGTATATACAAGCGTAGAAGTAGGAGATAAGAAAAAAAGTGGGCTCGAAGGGGTCCCACGCGGGCTTCAGAAAGCCCGGGTATCTTTATGACACTCAAGTTTCACTTGAGGTCATGGTCATAATTTGTTAATAATAAAAATAAAAAAGTGGGCTCGAAGGGGTTTGAACCCTCGACTTCCGGCTCTCCAAGACCTAAGCTGTGGAAAGCAAGCTCCGAATTTACGAAACGTGGCCATATAAGACCGGCGCTCCAACCAGGCTGAGCTACGAGCCCACACTTTAAAACTGTTGCAAAACCAATATAAAGTTTAGCAACATTTAAGAGATTTGCGATATAATTTTATATATATTGCGGGAGATAATATGCAAAAACATACAGTAGAGCACCTGTGCAGAGGGCTTGAAAGCAGGGATTTTGAGGTCATGCAGTTTGAGCGCTACTGTTTTGATATCCTTGCCAAGAAAGGCGGCGACTTTCTTCTCATAAAGGTGCTGAGCAATATAGACAGCTTCTCTTCTTCGCAGGCAGAGGATCTTAAAAAGATGGCTTCTGTGCTTCTTGCATCTCCTGTGATATGCGGATTCCAGGGCAGGAATTTTAGCGTATGCGAGGGTTATGTCTATGAACGTTTTGAGATACCTGTTGTCCATCCGGAGACTTTTTTGAATTCTCTTGACCTTGTCATGCCTTACATCCTGTCAAAGAAAGGGAAAAATACAGTGAATGTAGATACTTTATTGCTCAAAGATCTCAGGATAAAAGTCAATATGTCTTTTCGTAAGATGTCGGATGCTTTAGGGATATCAAAAAAGACAATATATCTTGCTGAGAAGACAGGAAAGACAAGCGCAGATGTGGCGTCTGTCATAGAGTCATTCTTCAGCAGGGATATACGCCTGCCTGTAGACATATTCTCTTTTGATATCTCGTTCAAGGTTCAGAAGAAGACAGAGCTTGAGGAGAGCGTGACGAAGCTGACTTCGCGCATAGGGTATTCTGATCTTGTTTTCCATACTGCGCCTGCAAGCATTATACTCAAGGATGATGATGCCTTTCTTATGTGTGACATTGGCGGCGGTTCTTTAAATTTCCGCAAGGTAGAGAATCTTAAGAACCTGGGCGATTTCTGCGAGGTTCCGCGTTTTGTGATAGTGAACAGGTCCAATGTGCTTAATGTGGGCGGCGTGGCTGTGGTCAAGATTGAGGAGATAAAGAAGACAGGGTCAAAAGATGAGTTCATGGAGCTTATATGTGACAGGGAATAACTGTCTTATATGATTCATTTTATTCCAGCACCTTCACACTATCAACCTTACCATCACCATCGATGTCCAAGCCTTCGACAACACATGCCCAGTTGTCCTCGCCGTTGTATTTCTCAAGGACTGTTTCTGTAAACCTCGTCAGCGCAAGGACTGCTGCCTCTGTGCCGCTGAACCTGTTGCCTGCAAGAATGAGGATGCTCTTGTCTGTGTTTTTCGGGTTGACTATCTTGGCTATCATGCCTATGTTGTCCTCGTCATATACCTTTCCTGTCTTCTGCGATGTCATGCCCCTGAAAGGAAAGTTGTCTATCCTGAATTTTACAGGCAGGTAGTTGTTTATGTCGCCTGTTATCAGGTTCGTGAGAGGCCCGCCGACTACGACAAGGTTGCTGTCATACTTTTTCTGTGATTTTATGTCTATGTCAAGGGTTGTGGTGAATCTCTTTGGCATCGTCACCATCTGGCCGAGGAAAAGTGCCAAGTCTATAGCATAATGGCCGTCCCTTGCCCTTACCTGATGGGGGCCGTGAGGGTCGGGCGATCCCACAACTATGCCTGAGTTCAGGTTTCCGTTATTGACGAAAGGGAAAAGGAATGACTTCAGCTTATCTGACTCATTTCTCATAGGGAAATCGGCAAGCTTCATATCTCCTGAAGGAAGCTCGAGGGCAAAGGCGTGGTTTGTCACAGTGTAATATTTAGCTATCGTGCCGCCATACTCTTTTTTTGTCTTCACCTCTATCTGGCCGTTCGCTTCCAGCTGTCTTATGTGATAGTATACTTTCTGCTCATGTAGGCCAAGTTTTCTTGCTATCTCTGCCGGGTATCTCGGCTTCTCTGCAAGGAGCTTCAATATCTCCCACCGTGTGTCATTCAGCAGCCCTTTTAGCTTTTCAGGCTTATCTACAAGTATCGCGTTCTTTGCGAAGAATTTTCCGTTTATCTCTTTTATTATCTGTGCCATCTGAATCAAACTACCTATTATTTAATTTATAGTATTATTATTGAATTGTTTGTAATATATAACTTTATTTTATATATATTCCCTGTTTCTTTATAAATCTTTTGTCTAGTATATATACTGAATTATAAAATGATTCATAATATCCTCACTTGTTTTTGAAAAACCTTTTTATACCTGCATTGCTTCAATGTAGAGGTGTACTTGGAATATATTGTCTTATCATTGTTATGGATTTGGTAAACTGTGTGCGGAATAGTCGGCTATAAAGGCAAAAGGCAAGCCAGTGGTGTTATAATTGACAGCCTCAAGACTCTTGAATACAGGGGCTATGACTCCTGGGGTGTTGCTGTTATCGGCAACCCCCTTCCCTCTTAAGGCCGCCAATCACAAAAGCCAGATTGTTTGCTTTGTATATCATCGCTTTGGTGATGAACGATACCCTTCCACAAATATTCGAACTAATGTATTCAGGGAGCAGCTTGCATATCTGAAACAGAACAATTTTACTGTCTGGACTATGGGGATGGCCGTTAATGCCATACGCAATGGCGACATCGTTCCTCCCAGAACTGTAGTGCTGACAATAGATGACGGATATCGTTCCTTTTATGAGAATGGGCTGCCCATTCTGGAAGAATTCGGTTATCCGGCCACCTTTTACATAAATACTGCAAATGTTGGTGGTGCGGATTATTTGACCTGGCAACAACTGCTTAAGTCCGGCAAAGGGGGATGGAGATTGGCAACCATTCACACAGCCATGGGCATTTTCTGGATGTTTCCGATACTGAAGAGAGAAAAAGTCTGTTCATTTCAGACCTGGTTACCGCACAAAAATATTTCAACGATAGCCTAGGTTTTACCCCTGAACTGTATTCATATCCATACGGGGAATATGATGATGTTCTGGAAGAGGCACTGAAAGAGGCCGGATTTACAGCTGCCACAGCTCAGTATTCCGGTGTTCTTTACAAGGGATCGAACCTGTTTGAGATCCCCCGTTTTCCTAT
>JAIVYO010000068.1:0-5031 GCA_048635405.1 Campylobacterales bacterium
CATGCGGAGTAGATTATGGATGGTGTAAGAACCCAGTCGCCAAGCTTTTTTCCATTGAAATCCACATTGTGCCAGTCATCGCCGTAGGCTGTACTGAATGTCTTTCTTACAAGAGACAGGCCGTTTGAGCGGAATCCCGGCTCTTTGAGGCCAACACAGAAGTCACCTGCCTGTATCTCTTTTCCTGTAAACATCCTATCTTTTCTTGCAAACCAGATAAGCCCTGCACACCAGTTATAATTGAAATCACCATATCCGGACACTCTTGAGCCAAGCTCTGCAAGCTCTCCGTTTATGACTGCTACATTCGCTTTTCTGGCTGCTGCTATGTAGCCTTCTGCCAGTTCTCGCATCTGTTTTATGTATGAATTGTCTTCATCGCCCAATGTGTTCACATCAAAGACTGTACCTATCAGGACCGGCTCTCCGCCGCGTACGACTGCATCATCGCAGACCATTGCAAAAAGATCAAAGGCGATTGTTGCATGATCATTCATCCTTTCGGCAATCTCCATCTTTGTGCCGATGCCGTCAAAACCCATGCACAATACAGTACTTTCAGGCAATCTGCCCACTTCAATGAACCTTATGCCTGAAAAATCATCAAAAGGAATTATTATTTCTCCCAATCTGCCTTTCCTGTTGTTCCATGTCGCTTTTGATGCATTGAACAAGATCTTTGCTGCGTCATCTTCAAGCTCAAGATTCACGCCGGAATCAGCATATGTTATTGTCTCTTTATCAGCCATAGGATCACATCAATTATTGTCATTATTTGAATATAAGCTACTTATCTTTTCTATCTGCTTTTCTGCCCGTACTATCGCCCTGTCTGCAAGCATGTCGGCATCGCCTGTGTTGTTCTCAGGAAGCATGCCCTGCTTTATCTCTTCGCATACTTCGGGTGTTATCCTGCCTTGTTCTCTCAGGCTGTCTATGAAGTCGTGGTATATCTTCAGGTCCGGCTGTTTTCCCATGCTCATCTTCTTCAGAAGGTCATAGGCATCTGACATGCCTTCCCGTTTCAGTACTGTCTGGATGTAGGCTGACGACATGGATATGTTGCTGTATGCTTCCTGTTTTAGGAATCCTGTGTCCGGCTCGTACAGGTCAAGCTCTGATGTTATCCTGTTGAAGGCGATGATTATTTTTGCGAAAGGCTCTCCTATTGTCCTTTTTCTTATTGATCTTCTGAGGTCGCCCTGGCGCTTGTACTTGATAAGGTTGTGGTATCTGTTGAAATCAACATCTGCAAGATATTCCCAGCCGCCTTCAAGCCGCCATGGGTTTGCTTTCTGCGCCATGACAGATGATCCCGATTCTGATGCTGTGACTTTCTTTTTGAAGACTCCCCTGCTGCAGTATTCCCAGAAGTCTTCTGAGAACTTTATCATTACATCATTTATTCTTGTAAGAGTGTCAAAGAATTCTGAGAATTGTATGTTGAACTCGTCCTGGTCGCACATGTCAAGGAATTTTAGGTGCAATGTATTTTCTATGAAATTCTTATTGAAATAGTCCCAGTCAAGGTCAGGGTAGGCTCCTTTTATATCGCTGTTGTTGCCTATCGCGCCTCCGAGCTTTCCTGTCATCCTGAGCTTTGATGCGCCGTTCTCTTCATGCCTTATGAAAGGCGACATTGCCTGCCTGAGGGCGTCGATATGGTTTGCGAAGACTTTTTTTAGTGTGGTGTATTCTGCAAACTGGCCGTGCGTCTGGCCTGAGAATATTGTGTCATGGCTTTTTGCGAATGTGATAAGCTTTTGCTGGAATTTCATCAGAAGGGGGAGGTATTCTCTTTCAAAGATGTCTCTTATTATTGTGGCGTAGACATTTGAGTTGATGTCTGCTGAAGTCCTGCCGAAATGTATGGCTTCCTCTATTGAAAGGTCTTTCCCTGAAAGCTTGTAGTCTATCCAGCGGACCATGGCGACAATATCATGGTTTGTCTTTTTCTCAAGCATCTGTATCTGAAGGAAATCTTTGGGCGAGAAGTCACGGTAAAGTGTTCTAAGAGCCTTTTTTTCGTCTTCTGAAAACTTCTTTACTATTATTCTTTTTTTTGTGCCTGAACTGTTGAGGAATTCCTTTAGCTTTATGGCGTATTCTATTTCTACCCATATCCTTCTTCTTGTCCATTCAAATTCTGATATGAGATTGCTGAGGTTTTTTACATGTCTTCTGTATCTTCCTTCAACCGGTGTTATCGCGTACATCTGGGAAAATGCCTGCGGAGATACCTCTATATTCTCCAGCTCTTCGGCTGTGACTCCTATCCTTTCAAGCGATGTCGGGTTTTGCATCAGAAATACCTTTTCAGCCTAAAACAGTTTTTTTGATTGCGCCTTCTCATCAGCTTCCTTCAATGAGCCTATCTTTGACTGCTTTGATTTATCAAAGCTCTTTTTTATGTCCTTGTTGATGAAGCTGAAATACTGGGCAGCAAATCTTGCGGCATTGTCCGGCTTTAGTATCAGCGCGTTTGAGCTTCCGGGCGGGTTTTTGAGGCATGACTCATATTCTTCCTTATTAGGGGGACAGCTTATTACCGGGTGGGCTGAGTGGAATGATGCTATGCCTGACAGGGCGTCAGTGCCGCCTGCGACAGATATTATCAATACGGGCTCAATGCTTGAGTTGTAATATTCTATCATCTTCTGGCATTCTTCCGGCTGCTTGTGCGCAGAGCATATCCTTACTGCGTGAGGTATCTTGTATTTCTCAAGCGCATCTGCAATCTTCTTTATGTGCGGTGAGTCGCTGTCAGAGCCTGCCATGATGACTGCACAGCACCCTTTGCCTATGCCACTTGTAGCTATGTTGCCTGCAAGCCTCAATTTCGGATTGATCATAGTCTCGGGGAATGTGAAGGTCTCGCCTGTGAGCCTCTCGTAAAGAGATATGTATCTGAAGGAAGTCTCTACAATCTGGTCATCTGTCATTGATGTCATCGGATTGTCATCACTGTGGCCTGCTTCTATAAGGACATCTCTTACGAACTGCTTTGAAAGCTCGTGTATCTTCAGTTCAGGCTGTTTTGATATAAGATCTGTGACATCTCTGTATTTTCCTGTTGCCATCTCTTTTGCTATCTGCTCAGATTTCCTGTACTCGTCAACTGTGCAGAACCTTGAAGCGAAACCTGTGAACGCCGTTCTGCGGCAACCTTGGCATTTTGTTCATCAATACTGTGTTGCAATAAACGACTGTAAAGGATCTTCAGTGCTTTTTCTTTATTTTTATGCTGTGAGCGTTCGTCTTGACACGCCACCACAACACCACTTGGGATATGTGTAATACGAATAGCCGAATCGGTTTTGTTTACATGTTGTCCACCCGCACCACTTGCACGGTAGGTATCAATGCGAAGATCTGATTCGGCGATCTCTACATCAATTTTTTCAGCTTCGGGAAGAACTGCAACAGTTGCTGCCGAAGTATGGATACGACCGGAGCTTTCAGTGGCGGGAACACGTTGTACGCGATGCACACCTGATTCATATTTCAGTTTACCGTAGGCACCTTCACCTTTGATCGAAAATGACATTTCTTTTATACCGCCCAGTCCGATAAAGGATGAGCTCAATTCTTCGATCTTCCAATTCTGGCGTTCGGCAAAACGCACATACATGCGGTATAGATCATGCGCAAACAGGGCAGCTTCATCACCACCGGCTCCAGCACGAATTTCTAAAATTGCAGAACCCTGGTCAGCAGGATCTTTGGGGATCAGGAGGACTTTGAGTTCATCTTCGAGTTTAGTCTGATCTTCCAGCAAGCCATCGAGTTCTTCCTTGACGATCTCTTTTAACTCGTCATCATCACCCTTGAGGATTGACTCACCTTCTTCAATATTTTCTATCAGCTTGTGATAACGTTCAAATACTTCCAAAACATTTGACATATCACGATGCTCTCTGGCAAAGGGTAGCATATCTTTTATATCGGCACCAGCAGAAAAAGCTCTTGTCCTAGCTCCAGTAATGATGCCAACCCATAGCTCAGGGTCGTCCCGGAACTCCATCATTCGTTCATGTAACTCCTGGAAAACCTGTACATTCACCGCATTAAAGGCCCCAGGCCGATTAATGGTAAAGATAGCAATCCTACCTTCCTTCTCATAGTCAACAACCATAATTAGCCTCCTTAATTAAGGGCTTAAGCCCCTACTATCCATACTCCGCTCAATTAGGCTCCAACACATAAATTCTAACAGGGGCTTTTGTTACCGTCAAGGCAGAATAGACTTGACAGTAATGCGAAGACATGATATAATACTACCCACTTAGTTAAAAATTAAATATATCTCTCCGAGCCTATTCTCCTAAAGGTGAACCTATGGAGATGGGCCGATAGGGTGTTACTGGAAACGGTAGTGCCTCCCGTGTTTGGAAAGGAGAGCTGGCTTATAGGCACTTATGTGGCTATTTCAAGGCACCTCCTTTTGAGGTGTTTTTTTATGCCTAAAAAGTATTAGAGGAGGTAACTTTTGAACAAGAAATGGTTTATCACTAATGGGATGACATTTACCTTTATTCTACTGGGGCTGGTTATTTTTCTGTTTATCATTGTGCCTCTGATTAAGATGATAGCTGCCTCTGACCCGGGTATACTGCTTGATACCCTGCTTGACCCACAGGTTAGAGGTGCTATCTGGCTTAGTCTATATGCCGCTATTATAGCTACCATTGTGGGCTTCGTCCTCGGTGTTCCCCTAGCTTACCTATTAGCCCGCACTGAATTTCCGGGTAAGAAACTGCTTGAGGGGCTCATTGATGTGCCTATTGTAATTCCCCACACTGCGGCCGGCATCGCCTTGCTTTTCGTCTTTGGCCGCAATTTTGGGGCTGGTAAAGCTTTTAATCTTATAGGGATTGACTTTGTCGACTCCACAGCGGGTATTGTTATTGCTATGCTATTCGTCAGCATCCCCTTCTTAATAGACTCGGCTAAAGAGGGGTTTAAGAAAGTAGATGTGAGGCTGGAGAAGGTATCCCGCACCCTTGGTGCCTCACCGTGGCAGACCTTCTT
>JAIVYO010000069.1:0-4941 GCA_048635405.1 Campylobacterales bacterium
GTCGGACATGCTAAGAAGGCCGAAGCACGGGTAGCTCTTATAGACCAGAGGATAAATGTGACTATAAACAATCTTATGAAGGCTATGGGCCTTAAGGAGAAGGCGAAGCTCATCTCTTATCTTGCGCTGGGCTTTTTAGGGCTGGGTGCTTCAAAGGTCTTGCCGGCTGAAAAAGGGATTGACCTTAATAAGATACCTGAAGATGAGTTCATAGAGTATGCGATGGAATATATGGAATCTTCTTTTCCGTCTATATACAAGGTTTTAGTCGCTGACAGGAACTGGTACATGGCGCATAACCTGATGAAGCTTTCCGAGAATTTTGATACTATCATCGCTGTTGTCGGTGCGGGGCATGTCAAAGGGATGAAGAGACTTCTTGAAGATGATGGGATAAAGGTTGAGGTTGTCTGAAAAAAGTTATAAAGTTTGATTCTGAAAAGATTACTATAAGGCAGAGCATTTATCTAACTGACAACCAGCCACCCGAACGAACTGCAGTGGTTCTCTGAAAGAGAATCCACGCTAGATGCCCTAGCTTTCTGAAGCTAGTATCCAGCAATCTGTATCATATCCCTCAACCCCGTACCAAGCCCTAAAGAATATATCATCAGCTTAAAGAACCGCCTCTCAGAGCCATTCTCAACTTCCTTGTCAATATAATAAAGAGCAACAGAGACCACGATAAGTTTCAGGGGAAACATCACAGCAGGCCCGAAAGAGCCGATAAAGAGATTGGGCACGACATGCTTCTCAAAAGCGCTGAAGAAATAGATAGCGACAAAAGTGGCTGATGCATCAAGAATATGGGCAGAAAGGACAGCGATATTCTCATATGACAGAAAACCTAAAAATCTCCGCCTCAGAACAAAAAAAGACACGACAAAAACAGAGAGTATAGGCAGAACCATCAGCCCGCCCAATAGATTAGAAAAAGAAAGGAAAAACGGCACAGGAATAAAAAGAAGATAAGGCAGAGGCATCCACACAGAATTGAAATCAAGAATCTTCCTATTCTCAGCAGCCTTTAGGACATATATCAAAGAGATGACAGCAGACGCGAACAGGACATCAAGATAAGGTGTTATAAACAGCCGGGACACTAAAACACCCTGGTCCTCAAGCACTCTCGTGCCAGCCATTAAAAGTATCCACCCGGACCATCCTACAAGGAATCTCGCATCAACCCTGACCTTAAGCCGCTCAAAAATATTGTAAGTCATCCACACAAAGCCAAGGAAAAGCACAGCATAGAACGCAGTCTCGCCGACAGTGTAATACGGATTGTCACTGAGCAGAGGATTCCATACCTGATCAATCAACAAATTCCTGACACTGTCAATCATAAGACATATTAAGAAAAAAGACATATAAACATATCCTTTAAAAAGATAGTTTCTCAAATTAACAAGCATGAAACAGGCAATAGTTATAAGGAAAGACCTCAACCTCAGCAAAGGCAAGATAGCAGCACAGGCAGCTCACGCATCTCTTGGAGCCTATAAGAAAGCATCATTTGTAAACAAAAAGATATGGGAAATCAACGGCCAAAAAAAAGTGGTCCTCAAGATAGAGAATGAAAAGGCAATCATAGACCTCTACAGCAAAGCAAAGAAAGAGAAGCTCAAGGCCATCCTCATAAGAGATGCAGGAAAGACAGAAATACCCTCAGGCACTATAACAGCCCTTGCCATAGGCCCTGAAAAAGATGAGAAGATAGACAGGCTCACAGGCCACCTGAAACTCTATTGAAATAAGGTGTAGACAGATATGCTGGAATATATAATGCTTATCATTGCATTTGTCGGCCTTTACCTGTCAATAGTATGGATAAACCTGCTGTTTCTCGGAAAAGATGAGATAGAAGAGAAAAAAAAGATAGACAAAAGCTACCGGCCGACAATAACTTTTGCCATACCTGCCTACAATGAAGAAGATACAATAGCAGGAACCATCCAGTCAATACTTGACATAGATTATCCAAAAGGAAAGTATGAGATAATAGTCGTGGATGACGGGTCGACTGACAATACGGCAAAAATAGCAGAGCAATATAAAAAAGAAGGCGTCACAGTAATAAAAACAAAAAACCATGGCAAAGGCCATGCGCTGAACATCGCGCTCAAGAGATCAAAAAAAGAGCTGTTCACATGCGTGGACGCGGATTCTTACATAGAGAAAGACTCAGTAAAGATAATTGTCCAGAATTTCAGGAATAAAAAAGTTTCAGGATGCTCAAGCAGCATATTTGTGAAGAACAACGGTAAGATAATAGAGAAGATGCAGGTCTTCGAATACATGTACGCTGCAATATTCAGGAAGCTTTTCGCCTTCATAGGCTGCCTGTTCGTGACACCTGGTGTCCTGAGCATATACAGGACAGAAGATCTTAAAGATGCAGGAATGTTTGACGAGGACAGGAACAACATCACAGAAGACCTTGAAATTGCGATGCGTCTCCAGAGCATGCATAAGTGCATAGCTTTTGACATCCAGAGCATCACATACACGACAATCCCCGACACAGTGAAAAAGGTCATAAGGCAGAGGATACGATGGTTCAGAGGTTACATATACAACGCAAGAAAATACAGGCACATGCACCTCAACAAGGATTATGAGCTTCTGGGACTTTTCATGCTTCCATTAAATATCGCAAGCGTAGTAATAATCATCTCAAGCACCATAATCATTTGGAGCGGCATCCTGGATGGATTCAAATATATATATCAAAGAGTGCTGATTGCAAAGACACCACTATATGAGCTTATTGACATACTCACGCTGAAGCAGATAATCCTTACTATAGATTTCAAGATATCTGTCCCGCTTACAGCCATAACTCTGGCAGGACTGTACCTGCTCTACAAGTCGCACAGGATAACAGGAAAATCAATAGACATCTCAGCAAGATCAATCCTGGCATTTATCCTGTTCATTGTGATATACCCCTGGCTCTTGACCCTATGCTGGACATATTCGCTAATATTAGAGGCAAAGGGCTCAAAGAGGGAATGGTAGCTTTTTTAAATATATTCATCTCAATATCTGATAATAAGACAGAAAGAAAGTGCGAGTGTTATGAAAGAACGATATGTTAGGCATATATTTGTGACAAGCCTCATCGCAGCCATAGTGATATTCTCAAGCGGTGTCATGATAGGCTGGATGTTTGACAGCTTAAGGACAGACGAGGTCCTGAACATAATAAAAAACAACGAGCTCAACAGCGAAAGCTACAATATAGAGCAGACATTTCTTGAGAATGTCGACAATGTCGACTGCTCCATAATGACCCCCCGAATAGAGACAATAAGCAAAGAGCTGGGAGAAGTAGGACAGGAACTGCAGAGATATGGCAGCATATCTGATTTTAGGAAAAGTGATTTCGATTATCTTAAGCGCAAATATTTTCTCATGGAAATAAAATTCTACAACCTCATATATAGGTATCAGGAAACCTGTAAAGGAGAATACACGCCAATCCTTTACTTCTATAAGGTTGATGACGACACATCCAAGACACAAGGGTACATCCTTGATGAATTTGTGCGCAGATACAACGATGACACAAAAAATGAAAGCGGAGAAGCAAAACATGGGAAGATAGTTGTCCTGTCCATAGACGGTCTCTACGACAAAGATCCGTTGATAAAGACAATCATGAGCACTTATGAGATTGACCCTGAAAAGCTTCCCGCCCTCATAATTGATTACGACACGATAAGGCACGGGCTTGTAGACAGGGAAGAGCTGGAAAACATATTTAACATAGTTCAGCACAAATAATGATTAGATAAAGGGCGGAATATATGGAAGATGACAAGACAAAGAAAGACAGCAAGACCAAGACAATAAAAAAGAAGAACAAGAAAGACTATACAAACGTCATAGTAATGATTATACTGCTATCCGTATTCATCATCTTTGGCTTTATCATGCAGAGCCAGTACAATAATAGCCGGGCGATTGAGCAATGCCTTGCCATCCAGGAACACCCGGACCTCAATTATCCCTGCACCTGCTACCCTTCAGAAAAACCCAAAGACATAGACCCTTTTGTTGACAAAAAGACAGAAAAATACTGCCGATGCGACTGCGACATAGGCAACAACCAGACATACACAGCATATATAATAAGGGCTATTGACTGATTCTAAAGAACGTATCCAAAAAAGTTGTGGCATAAGTCCCTTTCTTAAGAGAAAACGATATTTTGCATTTAAGCCTGCCGGGATTCAGCTCATCATCACCAATCTCTATAACTGAAAAATCATGCGCAGCTTCAAAAGCTTTGCGCCTCCCGCCTTTTGAGCCAAGAGTCCTTGTCTCGTCATCCCTGAAATCCTGGAGGCTTATATTCTCTTCCTTCAGGACATCCCTCATTATCCTGACAAGCCTTGCATCCTTTGGTACCTTCATGCCGAAACCGAAAAGAGGCAATTCAAGTATAGTATTGCCCACATTGTCTTCTACCACCATATCAAGCACCTTGTTAAAAAGGTACGACTGGTATGCATGCACCATAAGCTTCTGAAGATTTGAAGGCAGCCTGCCGAAAGCGCCCCTGTAGTCGCCAGGATTGTCAATAAGATGTAATATCATGACCCTTTCATAATACGATGATTTCGGAAAAAGCTCAAGTGACTTCTCAAGGTCAGTTTTCGCAGCCTCTCTCGCTTTTTTAATCATCTCAGCCTCTTCAGGAAATACAAGAGATATATAGTCAAGCACAGCTCTCCTGAAATCCTTTCTTATCACATGCTTCCCGACTATATGGGAAACAGGCCTCTTTGCCCCGACAAGAATTTCCGACTGGAGAGGGAAACGAGTTCCCTCTCCAGTTTCCCAGACACAAAATCATTTTTTTCTAAATTAAAGAGCTGTTTATTGCCATATACTTTTCTTTCGCCTAGTCTTGTAGTGGTAACTTTGTTCTTT
>JAIVYO010000070.1:0-4920 GCA_048635405.1 Campylobacterales bacterium
TGAAGGCAATATATGATTTTGCGACAAACAAGATTGAAGCGATGGAAGAAGAGAAAAAAGAATTTGCTGAACTTATTGAAAGAATGAAAAGACCTATAGCTCCATATCCTTTAAAAACTATATCCTAAACAATACAAAACAATATAAAAGTACCTGCATATATTAAAAGGATAGATTTCTTCAAAAATCATCCTAAAAGAGTGAAATAACATGGAATTCAGAATTGATGACAGAGTACGGGAGATAATCTCTAAAGAAGGAAAAGATTTCCGAGTCTGCACTACCTGCGGGGGGGCTGTAATACTTCCTGTAGAGGCAAAATCACCGAAAGAATCAGATCACATAGTCAATATCGGGGATAACACCTTATTCATATCAGCCGTCCAGGCACAGCATATTCAGGAAATTACGGAAGAGATGTTTTTTAAATCAATCTGTTCCAATTTCTGATAAAGCTGTTCGGGCGACAATATGGACGAGAACGCGGAAACACTTACAGAACAAAGAGACAGCCTTAATTCTAAAGTAAAGGAGCTTATACTCAAGAGCAAAGACTTATCTGCACGCATAGGCGGCATGCATGAGGTCTCCGACCCTATGAAAGCGCAGGAAAAGAGGATGGACAAGGTAGCTGCGGCCCTGCAGGGAAGCCTGAAAAAGCTCAAGGGCGAGAAGAAGGCTCTTGCCAAAGAACTTAAGACTTTATCGCTGAGCCTTGAGAGCTTCGGGATGGGCAAGTCGGTTGATTTCAGGAAAACTATTGAAGAGATGAAAAAGCTGGACTGGATGGTGCAGACTGAAGTCATGAGCGCGAAAAGAGAGGATGCATTGAGCAGGAAAGTCATAGAGCTTGAGAAGAAGGTAAAGGGATATAAACAATATGCAAAGATAAAGGATGGTATGGATCTTCTGCAGGAGAAGATTGCAGACATTGCCTATGCTGCTGAGATGCATGGGGATCTTATAACAGATGCTCTTGACAGGAAATACAAGCTTCAGGGAAATATATTCAGGAATATGCGAAAGCTTAAAAAAGATCATATAAAGCTCAAGAAGACCAATGGCGCTATCAACAAGACCAAGAAAGAGGCGGATGTGGCGCATGGGAAGCTCATGACCCTGCTAAAGGCAAAAAAGGCTGAAAAGACTGTCTATCAAAAACAGAAGACAGAGGATATAAAGAAGGCAAAGGTACAGGAAGAGAAAGATATTGAGAAGTCGCATGACAGCCTTTTTGAGCAGCTCAAAAAGAAAGGAAAGATAAGCCTTGGTTAATTCTTAGCAGAATAAAGAAAAGTTTTTTATATATCGGTTATGACAATAATATATATATGGATTCTAAAATATCTGAACCTATGATAAAAGCGGCAGACAGAATTGCAAAAACAATTATTGAGAACTGGACAAGCGAGGAAAAAGCGCTTCTTATGAATATGCTGGAAGTTTCAGGAATACCGGCAGGCAAGCTGTTAGACATCAAAGAGATGTCTGAAAACATCTGTGTTCCGCGCTATGTCCCATGCTATAATGCTTCTGATTTCCTGAGATACATAAAAAGTGAAAGAGAAGTACATCTTATGATGACATATATGAAAAACGCAGGCCTTGTTGATATAGTTAAAAATAAAGACCTGAAAACAACAATGTATGGCATTATGCCTCTGGGGATCCTTATCAGCAGCAGACTGACGCTGCATGAGAGGGAGAACGGCTTTCCTGTCATGAAATATATAATTGACAGGACGATTGACGGTGCAAAGAGAGATGAAGAATTTGAAGCTGTCGAAAAACTTGTGGCACTGCGTGAAAAGTATGACTGATGTGATATAAACTGTTATTACCCAAAAATATTTAAATGATACAGCTTCTATTAAGACTATGCCTGACGAATTGCAAAAAGAAAAAAATATTGCTTTTAAAGCGGTTTATCGTGCATTGACCAATTTTCCTGAAGGCAGTGAAATACCATATGACGGGAAAACAGAAGAAGGTGCGTATACACGGACATATCAGGCATCAGAACCGGGACTGTACAAATTCTTTAATTCAACAAGAATGTTTAAGTTTGACGGCAACGGAACTGATGAGAGCAAGGCCGATGTCATAAATTCTCTGACTTACAGCTCTTCTGCAACCCGGGAAGAACCGGATAATGTACTTTCTGAAACTATTCCAAAAATAACAACAAAAATACAGGACAGCATCTTAAAAGATTCTGAACGGCTGGCTGAAGAACTGGAATCTGTAGTTGGTGAGTTAAAGAATCTATTAAGCTATACAGGATTCAATGCTGACAATACAATACAGGATGTTTTTGAGTCTTATCTGGTTAAAGAAAAAGATGCTTATAAAGGCGAGGGTGATAGATGGCAATGTGACTTTGAAAGTATTTCAGATGATCAATCAAGAAATTCGCTTAAGGGGTTTATCGCGTTTGAAAAAGGCAGTTTTGCAGAATCTAAAAAGAATAAGGGCCCGACAGATTATTACAAAATATCAATACGCCCGCCAGAACCAGACAGTCCGCAGGGATGGAACAAGACAATATGCGAACTCAGGATAAATGAAGGTTCAGATATTGGCGAAGTCTATAGCCTTATAGAACAACATGCAAGGTCTTTAGAAAAAGCGTGGAATGAGATTTGTAAAGATTCTGACAAAACAATATAAACCCTGAAAGACCAATTCTGTATCATGCCTGCCGATAAAAATATTCTTGTACTTGACGCTTCTGCCGGAGCGGGGTCTGTTGAGAAGGCTCCTGCCGGGTCTGTCGGTCCTATAGATGTGTCTGTGCATTATCATCTTAATGTCCTTAAAAGCTATTCCAAAGATGTGTATGACCCTGACAATGCCTTGGTGTTCGGGTGCGGGCCTTTTGCAGGGGCGAAGATAGGAGGCGTCTACCGGGCTACCTTTTTTGCGCGGTCGCCTATATGGAAAGGGCTGTTCTCCTCCAACATGGGCGGGGCAGGCATTGCTCTTTACGGGTCAGGCTTTGATTTTTTTATGCTGAAAGGTAAGGCTAAGACGCCTACCATCATTTCTGTGAGCTGTGTTAACGGTACGGTTAAGGTTAAGTTTAAGGCAGTCTCTGAGAGGAAGCTGTCCGAGATATTTTCCGGGCATAAGGGCTTTAAAGGGACTTATGCTCTTGAAAGATATGCGTTTGATGCTTTTAAGGGAGATTATGCGGTTGATTCAGGGTATGTTCCTGTCAGGTCCCTTGCTGTCGGGCCTGCCGCGCTTGTGACAGATTATTCAGGCATATTGAGCACTTTCATCAACAGGAAAGGAGAGTTTGAGGCAGGGAGAGAGGACTGGGCAGGACGGGGCGGGTTCGGCTCCCTCATGGTACAGGGGCACAATGTCGTGGCAATTGTCATCGGCGGGAATGCTGATTCTAGAGTATTTTCCAAGGACCTTAAAGACATATCAGTTGTCAATAAGCTGTTTGAGGAAGAGCTTGACGAAGGCGTAGGAAAGGCTATGATGGACGCGACCCTCAAGTACAGGTATGTGGAGAAGCTCAAGAGCGGAGGGACTTTCGGCGTCAATTTCAGCAGTCTCGGGGCAGGTATACTGTCTTATAACTGGGGGTCTGTCGGGTTTTCCGAGGCGAAACGGAAAAAGATATACAAGGAGCTTATCTCTGAGCGGTATCTTTCGCAGTTCAATGACAGGGTGATAAAGACAAAGTCATGGAAGACATGCGGCGAGATATGCCCTGCCATGTGCAAGAAGATTGACGGGACATCAAAGATTGATTATGAGCCGTATGAGGCTAACGGGCCCAACTGCGGGATATTTGACCTGAAGAATGTTGAGGGGCTTGTCCGGCTCGCTGATGAGAACGGGTTTGATGCTATACATATAGGGACTGTCGTGAGCTTTGTGATTGAGGCGAAGGCTAAGGGATTGCTTACTGATTCTGAGATCAAGGGCAAGGTGTCTTCGCTTGATGATGCTTTAAAAAATCCTTCTGATAAGGCGAATGGTGCGCTCGGGGCGAAAGTCATTGATATGATACTTGATGGTACGGGTATAGGCCTTCCTTTGCGTAAAGGTATTCGTCTGGGATCTAAAGAGCTTGATGCTCTGTTTTCTTCAAGGACTGAGAAGATAGGGGTACGCTTCAATGATATCGCTGTGTATGTGGCAAACGGTCCGGATGGTGAGATTGCGCCCAACCAGTACTGGGTTCCCGGGTTCTTTCTGCCACTGCCTATACAGGGCAAGTTTCTGACTTACTACGGGTCTGATTTTCTTATGCCGGAGAAGCTTGGAGCCAGGAGTGCTGAGAGGTTCGTCCTTGAGCTTCAGACTGACAACCTGGGCATATGCAGGTTCCATCGCGGGTGGTCCGAGAAGATGAAGGATGTTCTTCTGGAAGCTGCTATGGGGGTTAAGCATGACTGGGATAAGCATATCAGGGGCGTTATCAGGGATATTATCAGGTATGATGTGAAGGCTAAGGCTTTGCCTGTGTCTCCTGAATCTTTGCGCGTCAAGGAGATGCTTTATCATTATCTTAAAGGTTTGTCTGTCAAGGCTCCGGAGAATAAGGATGTTTTGAGGCTTGTTGCTTCTTTTGAGAAGGATCTGGATAAAGGCTGTGCTGACTATTTCCTTTTGTCTAAGAAAGGGATTGATAAGGTCCTGGGGTAGATCTGAGTATCAATCTCCAGATGATTTTAATTTTTCCAATAATATAAACGTTTCTTTGTCAAATTTTGAAAATGCAAACCATTTCTTGCCAAGATCTTTTAATGATGCTCCAAAATGGTATGTTTCTTTATCATCAATAATTAAAAATCTGTCATGAGAATATTTAAGCTTTTTAATAGTCATTGGATTGTACTGAGAATTATATTTTTTCAGATCAAGTGATAATTGTTCAGAAATCCCTTTAGTATATAT
>JAIVYO010000071.1:0-4833 GCA_048635405.1 Campylobacterales bacterium
GCTACTCATATTTCTGTATCCTTCTACAATATCCGGCTGCTCATAATATTTCTTAACTTCTCTTTCTATTTCATTGCTCACTTTCTCTATATCGTGCCTGATGTCTTGTTCATAGTCCTGATATCTGTCTGCTTCAGTATTGTATAATAATTGACGCAATATGTTGAATCTCTCTTCTAGAGGTTCAATCTTTTTCGCATTCCTGAGCAGGTCAGCTATTGTTGCTGTATTCATGCGAATACTAAAAAAGAATATTTTTATTAATCTTTGTTTTTGAATTTTCGTATACCTACATAATCATAAAGTTTATAAAACTTGGCAGCATAAGAAATGATACTCTTAAGTTATAATCAGCATTATTGATTTTCTTGGAAAAGATGGAGGATGAAAGATATGAACGGACAGATTGGCGGACAGCCTATAATTGTTGTGCCTGAAGGCACTTTCAGGGAGAGCGGAAGAAACGCTCAGATGTCAAACATTGCGGCAGCAAAAGTGGTTGCAGATGCGGTAAGGACTACTCTGGGCCCTAAAGGTATGGACAAGATGCTTACAGATTCCCTCGGAGATGTGGTAATTACAAATGACGGCGTGACCATATTAGATGAGATGGAGATACAGCACCCGGCTGCGAAGATGGTTGTCGAGGTGGCGAAGGCGCAAGATGAGGAAGTCGGCGACGGAACGACAACTGCTGCCGTTCTCACAGGCGAGCTTCTGAAACAGGCAGAAGGCCTTTTGGAACAGAAGATACATCCTACAAGCATTGCCCAGGGGTACAGGCTTGCGAAAGAGAAGGCGCTTGAGATAATCAATAAGATAGGGATTGATGTCAGCATAAAGGATAAGGAGCTTCTGACAAAGATTGCTCTTACATCTATGACTGGCAAATCCAGCGAGTCTGCCAAAGACTTTCTTGCAAAGATAGCTGTCGAGGCAATAAGCCAGGTGGCTGTAGAGGATGACGGCAAGGTCGTGATTGACCTTGATCAGGTAAAGCTTGAGAAGAAGGCAGGCGGATCCACTGATGAGACAACTCTTATAAGCGGGCTCATAATCGATAAGGAGATTGTGCATTCAGGCATGCCAAGAAAGATTGAGAATGCGAAGATAGCTCTTATCAACAGCGCAATCGAGGTCAAGGAGCTTGAAAGGGATGCGCAGATAAGGATTACTGACCCGTCCCAGATGAACGCGTTCATAGAGCAGGAAGAGAAGATGCTGAAAAGTATGGTAGATAAGATCATATCTTCAAAGGCAAATGTCGTGTTCTGCCAGAAAGGCGTCGATGACATGGCGCAGCATTATCTTGCAAAGGCTGGCATAATGGTGGCAAGAAGGGTCAAGAAATCAGACATGGACGCACTTTCCAAGGCTACGGGCGGCAGCGTGGTATCTAATCTTGATGAGATGGCAGCATCAGACCTTGGCAGTTCCGGCATTGTCGAAGAAAAGAAGATTTCCGGCAGCGAGATGATATTTGTAAGGAAATGCAAGGAACCAAAATCAGTATCTATCCTTGTCCGCGGCGGCACAGACCATGTAGTCGATGAGATCGAGAGGGCTATGAAAGATGCTCTTGGCGGTGTTGCTGCATCTATTGAGGTCGGCATGATTGTCGCCGGCGGCGGCGCTCCTGAAGCAGAGATTGCAAAAGAGTTGAGAAAATACAGTGAGTCTGTCGGCGGAAGGGAACAGCTTGCCATATCTGCTTTTGCCAATGCTATGGATGTCATCCCCAAGACTCTTGCAGAGAATGCAGGCATTGATCCTATAAATATCCTTGTGGAACTCAGGTCACAGCATGACAAGGGCATAAAATGGGCAGGGATTGACGTATTTAAGAACAAGGTTCAGGATATGTTCAAGCAGGGTGTTGTAGAGCCGATAAAGATCAAGACGCAGGCGATAAAATCAGCTTCAGAGGCTGCTGAGATGATTCTTCGGATTGATGATGTCATATCTGCATCAAAGCTTGGCGGTGGCGGCGGCGGAATGCCTGAAGGGATGCCTCCAATGGGCGGCGGCGGAATGCCTCCTATGATGTAAGGCTTTTAAGCCTTTTTCTTTTATTTTTTTTATCTTACATGTTATCTTTTTTTTATTTTATAAGACCATAATCTATATATACTAACTTCTACTAAACTTTAAATTAGAAACAACTATCTATACTTCGGTGAAAACATGTCAAAAAAAGATGATTATGAGCAGATTGGCGAAGAAGAGGATTATGAAGTAGTCCCTCTTACACCTATCAGGCGCCTTGAGAAACGAATGGGCCAGATGGAGTCATCCAAGTCATTTTCCAATCTTGAGCGCATGATGGACAAGATACTTGACATGGTCGAGCTTAACCAGAGGATTGTCGATGAGATGGTCAAGGCAAATACATCTCTTCGCGGTGATCTTGCAACACTTATAGGGAAAATGGATTCACTGCAGGGAAAACTAACAAGCTTTGTCGATATTGTTGAAGAGGCAGGCAAAGAGGATGTGAATGAGTCTGAAGCTGTGACTGCATTGAAGGGCATGGTGTCTCCTCTTGTCAAGAGCATAACAGACTCTAATGAAAAGATGCTGAAAAGCAATGAGTCTATTGCTGAGAACCTGGCCACAATCGATAAGAGGCTTAAGAGGTCAGGAACTGCATCTTCTACAGTGGTATCTCCACAGCAGACATCTTCACCATTTCCGGCACAGCAGGCAACACCGCAGCAGAAGCCGAATTATGGAGGTATGTGATTTATGAGATTAGGGACTGAAATGCTTGAAAATTTTTTGGTAATATGTATTATGCTTATGACAATCTCAGCATTTTTGATACTTGGGGGAGGGATGCTCAATTCAAGCCTTCTGGCAGTGAGCATAACAAACATGCTTCTTCTCCTTGTTGTCGGTGCGCTGTATTTTAATGCGATAATATTGTTGAGGGTCTATAAGGTATTGAATAATAAAAAGAGGTAATTGTTATGGTAAAAGCAAATGTTAGCAGAAAGGGTATCACTCCTGTAATCGCAATTGTACTATTGCTTATGATGACTGTCGCTGCGGCCGGTCTTGCATATGAGTTCATAATGAACATGAGCGAGAAGCAGACGGAAGCTATCGGTGAGCAGGTAAGTGCGCAGTCTGATAAGATGAGGACAGAATTCAGGATTTTGCAGGTGCAGGATGGTGCTCTGGCTACTGGCGATATTGATATATATATAAAGAATGTTGGTTCTCTTGATATTCCTGAGTTTGATACTGATAAACTTGTGGTTAAACAGGATGGTCAATTGGATTCTACTGCAACATTTGGTGGAGACTGCACATCTGATGCTGTTGAAGTAGGAGATACATGTGTGTTAGAGGTTACAGGTGGTGTTCTTACTTTAGCTCTTCCTAATGATGTTCTGACAACTGTGGATTATGAGGTAATACTGGATAATGGATACAAATTGTCTTATGCATGCAATGTGGTTGATGCAGCAGATGAGTTCTGTTAGGCTTTTTCCTTTTTTTTCTTACCTCTTTTTTATTTCTATTTTATTCTCTTGATTTCCTTTCTTTTCTGTAAAAACTATATATTCTACAAAGACACAAATTATCAATAACTATAGTCCGATAATATATTGATGTTGCAGAGGTGTTTTTATGGGTAAATTTTTCTATGGAAGAAAGGCGCAGGTCCAGATAGTCTCTATGATCCTGCTTACAGGAATCACAATCGCTGCGGTTTCCGGTGCTTTGTGGTGGGGTCTTCCTATACTGGATAAGAGTAAATCCAATTCAGAGATAACACAGGCAGTATCTATAATGCAGGAAATAAAAAAGGCAACAGATGAGGTTTCTATGTCCGGTGGGTCAAGAGTGGTGAACATTAATCTAAGAGGTGAGATGGTCATTGAAGGTGCATCTATGGAAAAACAGGCAGATGGGAGCATAAAGGTTCATGTTCCGCCTGACAGGAAAAATTCAGTAACATATACTATTATTACGAGCGGTGTTGCATCGGCCACAGGACTGTGGATTCCGCTTGACGGGTTCAACCCGATTTCGCAGGGGATGTATAGTGGAGGAGATTTAGATGATGTGATTTTGCCTCCTTCAAACACCTGCACGATTTCAAATTTGTGTCCTGGTTCAAGTGTAGTTGACTTAGCCTGTACAGAGGGACCCAATGTATGGGGTGTTGGTGAGGGATATATCCTTAATTCAGAATATAAGATAGAGTATATAGACTGTACGGCCGGCAGCGAATATGTCACTATAGCCGGGCCTGAAAAGCCTGTCACAGGTTTCTCAGGCATCAATAATGCAGGTGTCATTGTTGTAAAGACAGTGCCGCACGGCGACAAATATAAAGTCATGTTCAAGCTTGTCTATAGAGAGCTTGATGATCTGGACGACAGCAGAGGTAAAGGGAATCTTATCCAGATTACAAAAAAAGGAAATACTCTCGCTGGGGCACTTGATTTTGGCCAGTCCCAGACATCAATAACAATAACAGGGCTTGACCGTTTTGTGGAAGGCACAGCAGAGAAGACAGGAGGTCCTCTTACAGTGACTCCTGTAACAATGTCTTTCGGCAGTTAGTGATATGATGCGACTTTTTGTGAAAAAGCGCAAAGGACAGAATATTGTGCTTGAAGAGATACTTTTTGTCGCTTTGAGTATTGTTGTGCTTACTGGTGTGTCAGCGACGTTCAACAGCATAAACAATCGTGTATCAGATGATTTTGAAGACCAGAATGTTGCGCAGATATCTAATTTCATATTGTCTGCAATAGACAGGCTTGTGTTCGCAAATGTGACGTCAGGCTATGTTGTGCTTGACATACCAAGTGAAGT
>JAIVYO010000072.1:0-4858 GCA_048635405.1 Campylobacterales bacterium
GAGATGCGAGCTCTCTGCCTGTGCGCATCTCAAAAGCTTTTTCTGCGCCGCTGGATATTACAATCGGTGCGTTAAATTTTAGTGCAAGCTTTGCATTATCTCTCATATGGGCAAGCATGTGTGACCTTATCTTCCTGTAAGTGTTAAGGACCATCTTGAAATTGAGCTCAATTGCCACATTATTCTTTGCGGCAAGCTTTGCCATGACATCATCAAGGCCTGAATCGCGCCTTCCTCTTTCAGGATGTGCAAGGATGTCAACACGCGCATCCTCAACAGCTGTCCTGTTTATTTTTGAAGAGCCGCCGGAAACTATCACGATGTCTGCTGTCTCTCTCAGGCGGCTTATCTGCCTTTTGAGAATCTCTGTGTCTTCTGCGCTGATCTCTACCCCTGCAAGGACATCTATATTCGGTTTCTGTTTTTTTATATCTTTTTTGAGCCGGTCTAAGTTGTCCTTGTTCTTGTCCTTGACATAATCAATTATGCAGATTGATGAAAGGTCAAGCTTTTCGGCCATTGCTATGATATCTTTGACGCTGCTTTCGCCTATAGAAAGGTCTGAATATATGTGCAGGTCGCAGAATTTTCGCTCCATAAGTATCACTGTCTGATAAATATTTGCATTTTTCTTTTTAAATAGATGTCATAGATGTGATGATTTATGAAAATAGAGAGATTATTTAGATATTCACAGTTCAATACATTTAAATCATTTTCCTTATAGATGTCTTCTATGCATAATTTCTTCCCGTTTGACACCAAAAGGCAAGGTCAGGACAGGTTCATGGACATGCTTTCAAAAGCGCTTGAAGAAGAGAAGAATCTTGCTGTCCATGCGCCGACAGGGATAGGCAAGACTGTATCTGCGCTTGCTCCTGCTGTGAAATATGCTGCCGAGAACGGCAAGACTGTCGTCTTTTTGACGCCCAGGCATATGCAGCACAGGATTGTCATAGATACATTGAAGTCGATAAAGGAAAAGAATCCTGAAGCTGATATCCATGTCGCAAACATTGTCGGGAAGAGGTGGCTGTGCAGGTTTGATGATGTCAAGAGGATGAACTCTGAGAATGTGTCTGAATTCTGCAAGAAGATGAAGGAAGGGGGCAGGTGCATATACTACAAGAAGATGTTCAAGAAGTCAGGCGACATATCTGATGCAGGGCAATCTGTCTTAAGGGCGCTCAAGGATGATATCATGACATCTGAAGATGCAAAAGACCTGTGCGAGGGGAAAGGGCTGTGCACATACGAGATGCTTATGCTGCACCTTAAAGAGGCGAATGTTGTCATTGCGGACTATTACCATATGCTGCATCCTTTCGTCCAGAAGATGTTCCTGTCAAAGCTTGAGTGCGACATGAAAGACATAATACTTATCATTGATGAGGCGCATAATGTCCCGGGACGGGTGCGCGAGCTTCTCTCATCACAGCTGACATCTGAGCTTATAGACAAGGCGATAAAGGAGGCAGAGAAGTTCAATTTCAGGGATATCTACGATGATCTCAAGACTCTTAAAAAAGATACAGGGTCCTACTGCGTCAAGCATATTGAAAAGGAAGAAGAAAAGCTTGCGAGGAAAGAGTTTCTGGTAAAGATCGTAAAGACTGTATCTGATGACTTCAACCAGTTCATAAATGAGCTTCTTATAGCAGGCGACATAGTCACAAATGACAGGAAATTGTCTTATATCGAGAGCGTCGGCAGGTTTCTCATGACATGGTGCGGGAAAGATGAGGGTTTTGTAAGGATTATCAGGGCGAAAAGAAATATTGACGGAAGTGTCGGGTTTGAGGTCTGCTATGACTGCCTTGACCCGTCCATGCTGACAAAAGACCTTTTTGAAAAGCTTCATTCTGTAGTGCTGATGTCAGGGACTCTCACTCCTGTCGGCATGTTTATGAATGTTTTAGGCCTTGATGAAAAGACAACTGAAAGCCTTGTGCTTGACTCGCCTTTTCCCCGCGAGAACAGGCTCATACTGATAAAAGATGATGTGACGACCAAGTTCACTGAGAGGAATGAGGACCAGTTCTATAGGATTGCCGGAAACATTGTAAAGGCGATGAACAACATTCCCGGAAATATCGGCATCTTTTTTCCCTCTTATGGCATGATGGGCTCTATCCATGACCTTATGAGGCACAGCGCTGTTGATAAGGAAATCATGGCTGAAAGGAGGGACATGACAAAAGCTGACAAGAAAAGGCTTTTCGAAAGATTCTCAACATATGCTAAAAAAGGCAATGGTGCTGCGCTCTTTGCTGTCGTCGGCGCAAACTTCAGCGAAGGTGTGGACTTTCCGGGCGAGCTTATGAACGCTGTCATTGTCGTAGGCCTTCCTCTTCAGAAGCCGGACATAAAGAACCAGGCACTGATAAACTATTATGACCTGAAGTTCCAGAAAGGCTGGGAGTACGGGTATACTTATCCTGCGATGAACAAGGTGATGCAGACGGCAGGAAGATGCATCAGGTCTGAGACTGACAGGGGCGTCATCATGCTTATGGACAAGAGGTTCCTGTGGAACACTTATAAGGATCTCCTGCCGCGTGATGCGCAGATATATGTGAGCGGGAATCTATCTGGCGAGCTTGAGGAGTTTTACAGGATATGATTGAGAGAGATAATATGTGAATTGTTTGAGAACTGATTTTGAGCTCAGAAATTATTTTTTTTGAAAGTTGTATAAAATAATCTATAATTTTTTACAGATACATATATCAAAATAAAATATTGAATATTCAAGACAATAATTTCGATAATCATGTAATAAAACAGATTTGGAACATACAATAATAGAGGTGTCAGTGCAAAACTAAAGAAAAGTAAAAAGTATAATCCCTTGTATGTTTTGAGACCATTATATCTTCTTATAACATTTACAAATTTTAAAAAAAAGAAAACTAAGAAAATGTCAGAGATGCTCCATAAAATCCCTTCTATTTTTGCCAATTGTAAAAATAATTCTGGTGATATCATTTTTTAGCCTTCAAATGTTTATCTAAAAGTTTGTATGCTCTGTAAACCCAATATGCTATCAATCCTTCAACAATAACCCAGAATAATCCAAAAATCAGACATATCAAATAAAAAATATCTTTATCAACCGTAATCATTTGATTTACACCAATATTTGTTAAATATCTTTTAAATCAATTAGATATTGTGTCTATATATAGCTTATCAAGTATTTCTACAGGATCTAACGGATTGATGCTATAGCTTCTCCGCGAAGTTTATTTCTTACTGCCTCATTTTTATCTTTTAATTGTTCTAGTTGCATTTTATCCAGACCACGAAGGTAAGTGAATGTGGAGAATGGGGTTTCCTGCTTTACAAAAATATTATCCAGAGTTCTTTCCATCTCATTGTATGTTTCATCATCTACTGAATCTTTAAGGCAAGACAGGAGATTATCATAGCTCCAGCTTTTGGCCAGCCTTATCAGCCCTTTTTTGCCCTGACTGTTAGCTATTGCAACAAGAGGTGCTGTTATGCGATAGTTTTCAGTCACCAGATTGAAGTCTGCGCTCTTAAGGATTGAATCTTTGCCGTTATGAGTCCAGGTTATGCCACCGTTTTCCTTGACAAGCTCAAGCATATCTTTGTCTGTTGAGCTGTCGCCGACGCATATTATCTTGTCAAGGGTGACTTTTGCCTTTTCTGCAGCTTCTTGTACTGCCTTTGCCTTCTCTTTGCTGCCTACAGGGCGGATATCCTTGTACATATTCTTAACGGCCTGTATCTGCGCGAAATCGTAAAAGAAAATACCTCTCATGATAAGATAATCAAAACGGGATTCAGGATTCAAGTCTTCAATGCGCCTGATTGATTCATCAAGCACAATTTCATTTAATAGCTTTATCTTTTCTAATGAATTCAAGATAATTTTTTTCTCTGCCTTATTCAGGGAGTATTTCTCATTATCAAGTTCCATTGATGTCCCGTAAATATTTTTGTTAGGCACTATACCCTCGTTTATGCTGTAGAGGAAACCATCCCAACTTGTAGATATTATGTTGAGTTCAGTGCCTAACAGTTCCTGGATGTCTCTTGCGCCTTCTTTTGCTCCGGGATACAATTCTCCTATCTCCTTATAGATGCCTGCCAGCTCTTCATCAGTCACATCAAGGGCTTTGAAGAATACTGGAATCAGTCGTAAGGTGTCTCCGGAAGTGTATTCAAGCTTTTCTATCAACCTATTAGAATATTCTCTGCCCCGGACAAGCTCTGCAGTCACATCGTCAAAGCCGCTTATTATCCTGTATATTCTCTGGCCCTCTTTTTTAGAGTCCACAATACCTCTTTTTAGTAGGATGTTAACAAGCGCATCATGAGCAGCATCTATTGGTGTGATTTCGCCTTCACAGTCAGTACAGACAATGTAGTTCATATTTAATCACCGGATAATGTTAAACTAAAAAGATTATGTCAACGCAAATATTTAAGTTTTCAGCAAAGTATTTTAAGGTCTGGTACAAAGACTTTTGCATGGCTGAACTAGGCAGGATATTTTCTGATGCTTACAAGGATATTACAGGAAAGGATATTGCTGTATCTGCAAGATTCTATAAGTATTCGGGGGTGAAAAGCACTATCCGGCTGAAGGATGGTGTCTTAGAAGTAAAGATATCTGATCTGCTTTCTGATGCGCCTGAAAAGGTTCTTACAGCTCTTGCCTATATACTGATATCAAAGATACGGCGGAAAGAGTGCCCTAATGTTTATCAGAAGATATACAGGCTTTGGGTTAATTCTCAGGAGATGAATCTTCGGCATAAGGAGGTCCGGAAGGACAGAGGGCATAAGGCAAGGCATAATCCTAAAGGCTCTGTGTATGATCTTTGCG
>JAIVYO010000073.1:0-4881 GCA_048635405.1 Campylobacterales bacterium
TGCTGCAGAACCGGTTAGTAGACGTGTCTTTTTGTAACGTGTGTCAAAGCCTGCTATATGTATTCCTTCGAGCGTTTCTTCTGGTATGTTTTTGATAAAGGACTGAACCGGTTCTGTAGGTCTCCATGCTTGTGTAGGGCTGCCTATGATGAGAATGTCTGTATCGCCGAGTTCCTGCGGATCTGCTTTGCCGGCAAGCACTGTTTCTGCCTGCCCGTAGCTGCTTAGCTTTTCGGCTATAGCTTTTGCAATCTTTTCAGTGTTTCCGAACTTTGAATCGTAGACAACCAATGCATTCATGCTTGTAATTGGTTTTTGGATTATAAATGTGTTGCTTTGTCTTAAGCTTATGATAATGCTATCACTGCGACAGAGCTGAGATTGTTTCCCATATGCGCCGTTATTGCGCCTTTAAGATTGTATTTTCTGTATATTATTGCGAAGATGATGCCGACAGGGAACATTATCACAGCTTTCATCCAGCCCCAGCCGAAAAGTATGTGGTAGAGGCTGAACAGCGCGCTTGAGATGATGATGCCTTCTGTGTCCATGCCTTTTTTCAGGAACCATCCGTATATGCATCTGCGGAATATGAGTTCTTCTATTATCGGTGATAGAAAGCCGACATAGATGATCTTTATAAGGATTGCCTGGGTCAGCCACCAGCTTCCGTCTCCCATGACTGCCTTTATGGTCCAGGGATATGTTGTGAACATGTGGCTTATTGCTGATGTGTTTATGATGAACAGGGCTGCTCCTGCAAGAAACAGCGATGCGTATATCCTGATGTTGCTGCAAAGGTTCAATTTTTCATCTTTTCTTTTTCTTGCCATACTCTCTCAGAAACTCTATCTCTTCCTCAAGGCTCTCTTTTATTGTGCTGTTATCTTTGTTTTCTTCAAGTGCTGATTCAAGGTATCTTATAGTCTTTTTTATGTCAAGGCCTTTGCCTTCCTTTATCTTGAGCATGTTTCTTCTTATGTCTTTTAGCTTCTTCTCTGTCTTCATATCTTCTATCTTTTTTGCTTCATGATCTTTTTTAATGTCTTCATAGTCTTTTGGCTTCTGCTCGAATGCTGTTCTTGCGCCGAGATAAAAGAAGTGGGCTGCGACGTTTCCTTTGGTAAGCTTTTCCAGATCCTCTTTCGCCTTGTAGAATTCCCATATCTGGTGGAAGCTTTCTTTCTGGAGCTTTTTCGCGAGAAGGTTTGCACGTTCTGATTCTTTTTTGAGGCTGAGCTGTCTTGATTTAGGGATGTCTTTTGGGTCTTTGCCTTTGTTGTTATTCTCTTTTGCTTCCATGAGAATTAATTTTGTCTGTGGATTATAAAAGGTTTTTTGTGTGAATCCTTTGTTTTAATCAAGAAATTTCTTCACATTCCTGAAATTCATCTTTGTGAACTTATTGAAGTCGAGATTTTTCTTTTTTAGCGTCTTGAGCGCATCCTTGACATGGGTGCTGCCTTTCGGAAGCCTGAATCCTGCCTCTTCTGACAGTCTTTTCAGCTGGTCAAGGCTTCTTTCCCTTGCAAGTATTGATGCGGCAGCGACTTCAAGATATTTAGATTCCGCCTTTGTCTCTGTCTTTGCGTTTTTTAGATTTATTCTTGCGCCGGGATATTGGTCTATCATTATCATATCTGCATCTCCAAGCTCTTTTATCGCTCTTGTGTGCATTGCGTTGAGAAGTGATGTGGTGTTGCCTATATGCTGGTTGTATGCTTCAGGATTTTTTTCGTAGATGCAGTAGCTGTCTTTTCCAAGAATCTTTTTGATCTTTTTGGCAAGCTCTATTATTACTGTGTCTGTTATCTCTTTTGAGTCTTTGACACCTATGTTTTTGAGCTTTTCTCTTTTCTCGTCATCAGCTTTTACAGATGCGACAACAATACCTCCGAAGGTATCGCCCTTAAGGCTTTCGTCTGAGCCTATGACTGTTCCTGTGGTCTCTTTTTTGTCTGCGTTGTTATTGCTCTTTCTTTTACCGCCTATGAAATCTGCTATGAACTCTGCATATTTTTCTTTGCCCTGGACCACTGCTTTTCCGGATGTGTATATTACTATCAGGACATCCTCGTTTTTAAGGCGTCTTGATTCATATAAGTTTGTGACCGGGATTTCCTTAAATTCCCCTTCCAGAAGCTTTCTGATTTTTTCTTCATCAAATCCTGTCAGGGAAATTATTGTGTGTTCCATTTTTACGGCGCATCCTTGTCATCTACAGGCCAGACAGGGCATTGTCTATCTTTTCTTTCAGAAGTGTTTCGGGAAGTGCTCCGACAAGCCTTTCTGCCTCTTCGCCTCTGTTGAAGATAATCATTGACGGTATGCCCTGTATGAAAAACTTTCCTGCTATATCCCGGTTCTCATCCACATTCATCTTTGCGAACTTGAGCCTGCCCTCGTATTCTTCTGATATCTTCTCAAAAGTCGGACCCAGTATCTTGCATGGCCCGCACCATTCAGCCCAGAAATCTACAATCACCGGCATGTCGCTTTTGATTACTTCCTTTTCAAAATTTTCACTGTCTATTTCCAATACCATCTTTTTCACCTTAATCTATTATTTCTCTTCTTTTATGAACTTGAATGCAGAATCTGCCGCGATTGACCCTTCAGCTGCTGCGGTTATTATCTGCCTGAAATAGTTAGAGCCTGTCGTTATGTCTCCTGCGGCAAATACTCCGGGAATGTTTGTATCCTGTTTGCTGTCTACTTTTATGTATCCAGCTTTGTCCAGATTGATGCCCAGCTCCTTTGCCATGACTGTTGTCGGTGTTGACCCTACCTCTATGAACACTCCCTGCAATCTTATCTCTTTTTCAGTGTTATTGATAACATTTTTTACCTTGAGCCCTGTGACTATGTTATTTCCAAGTATTCCGGTAGGCACTGCATCTAAGACAAGCTCCACATTTTTGCTCTCTTTCACTCTCTTAAGCTTTATCGGCTCTCCCCTGAAGCCCTGTCTCCTGTGGATCAGGTATATTTTATCTGCTATCCCTGCAAGATACAGGGTTGCTGACAGGGCTGCGTCTCCTCCTCCTATGACAGCTATTGTCTTGTCTTTGAAGAATGCGCCGTCGCATGTGGCGCAGTATGATACGCCCCTGCCCAAGTATTCTGCCTCCCCCGGGATGCTGAGCTTTCTTGTCGTTGTCCCGAGAGCGAATATGAGCGTTCTTGCAGTGAATTCTTTGTCGTTTCTCCTGACTTTGAAAATATCATTCTTTCTGTCTTTTTCAAACCGTTCTGCCCGGCCATATACTATATCTACACCTTGCGATTTTGCATGGTCTTCAAACTTACTCATCAGTTCCATGCCCGATATTGACGGGAATCCTGGATAGTTCTCTATAAGATGCGCGTCTGAAGCCTGTCCTCCCAGCTTTTCGCCTATGACCATTGTCTTCAGGTTTGACCTTGCGGCGAATATGGCTGCTGACAGGCCTGCAGGGCCGTTTCCTATGATTATCGTGTCGTATATCATATTTTTCACTTTTTGATTGTTTTTTGTTTGTGTAAGTTTATGTATATTTCTTGCATAAACTATATATATCTTTGCATACAATCTATTTCCATGAAAGATTTAAATCCTTTAGATTGCAGGAAGTGTGACAGCCCTGAGTTCAGGGAACTCCTGTCTCTTTTCTATCATCTTTCTGTCTCTGATATTGATGTGTTTTTTTCTTTGTGTTCTTTGGGTTCTGGAAGGATTGAAGATATATCTTTGAAGATGGGCAAGGACAAGTCAACGGTGCAGAGATGCATAAACAGGCTGTATTCTGCCGGTCTGGTTACAAGGGAGAGTAAGTGCTGTATTGAGGGGAAGAAAGGGAGGTTTTTTGTGTATCAGGCAGTGTCGGGGGATGAATTGAAGGGCTTGTTGTCACTTGTACTTAATAAATGGTATAAAAACAGACAGGATGTTATCGGTTCGCTATAGGAAAGCTTATAAAGTTTTATTGTCAATATTGATTGTTTTGTGTTAATGTTTTTATCAAAAAAATGATTAAGGAGATTTGATTTGTTATGAGTGGAAATGGAGATATGAGTGGACATTTTAAAATTTATCCGAATGATGTAGATGGTTCGCATGGTATATTAAAACATGAAGCATTAGGGTTTACTGAATTTGGAGAGTTAAAGGAAAAAGTAATTGATACAACGCGCCCTATTGATTTTTCTACTTATGATGCGCTTCGTGAAGATATTGTATCTGGATCTTTTTCAGTGCTAGAGAAACAGTATGGTATAAGTACAGAGAACTATTCTAACAAAGGTTCACTTGTAAAATATATTGAAAATATGATAACTGGATTGGAATCTAAATTAGGTCCACTTTGTCCTGAAACTGTTTCACTTTATACTAATATCATTGCTAGTACTTTGGAAGAAAATGCAAAAATGCTTGGTCTTTTAAAGCAAAAATAGCTTTAGTCATTTCTATTTGATTAAGATATTTTCATTTTTTGATCTTTATTCCTTGTTGGGTTTAATACCCCGGAGCTCTGCTCCGTGGGTAGGTGCTGGCACTATAAAAAGTTTTATTTTATAAAGTTAATTCTCTTTATTAATCTATACTATTTATTATTGGATAGGGGTTATTTAGGGTATATGTTATGGATTCTGATATAAATGCAATAATGGTGGAAAAAGCTAAGCAAAAAGCAAGAGAAATGAAAGAAGCATTAGGCATTAAAGATGAGAAACCTAATGAGACATTTCTTTCAAGAATTCCTGATATATTTACGGTCTCTACGAAATCGTTTGCAGATGGTCCATAGCATTGATGCAGCAGCACTTACACCTACAGGACCGGGAATCTTTGAGATCACCGCCTCTCTTGACCCGGAAAAGACCCAGGAAGCATTGCCGCAG
>JAIVYO010000074.1:0-4811 GCA_048635405.1 Campylobacterales bacterium
GATATCTCAAAAAGGCAGTCATCGCAGATTGAGACGTCAGAAAGCAAAGAAGTAGATCCCACGCCAGATTTTGATGGTACTATCTGAAAATCCGGAAAAAAAGAGCTGTCAGTATCAAATCTGTCTGTCTCGACAGTCTCTATATGTGCAAGCGGCGGCAATATCTTCTTGTCCTTTATCACAGAAGCAAAAGACTTGTCATCAACAATTATCTCAACACCTGAACTTGTATTTCTCACATACCCTTTAAGCCCGCGCTTTTTCGCCTCGCGATAGACAAAAGGCCGAAAGCCCACACCCTGCACAGCTCCTGTAACAGTTATCTTGTAGAACATCTAACCAATTAGTAAATAGTCAGGAAAGTTTAAAAGGGTTTTAATGAGAATCAACAAACCCTTGCCCCATCACCAATCTTCTTGTCAACACCCAAAAGGACAACATCCTTGCCTTTCTCGGCAGCGAGAAGCATCCCCTGCGACTCCACACCGCGTATCTTTGCAGGCTCAAGGTTCACGATAACAGCAATCTGCTTCCCTTTGATTTCCTCAGGCTTATAATACTTTTTCATCCCGGCAACGATCTGCCGCGTCTCAGTACCGATATCCACCGTAAGGACATAAAGCTTATCAGCGTCCGGATGGTCCTTGACATCAACAACAGTACCCACTTTTATCTTAAGCTTTGTAAAATCCTCATAACTTGCCATAATATCACCTGTCATTTTTCCCCTGAAAACTCCATCTTGAATTTCTCAACATCTTCCTTCTCTATCTTAGCAAAAAGTATCTTCGGCTCACCAAGCTTCTGCCCTGCTTTCAGCTTATGTTCAAGCCCGCCTTTTGATATGTCATCAGTGAAGCCAAGCTGTTTCCACAATAGTCTAGATGATGAAGGAAGAAAAGGATATAACAGCTTGCCTATGGTTGCGCTAAGCCCAAGACATACACTGATAACAGCCCCGCATCTTTCCTTATCAGTCTTCACAAGCACCCAAGGCTCATTCTTCTGGAAATACTGGTTCGCTGTGTTTGATATCTCAAGAACATTTTTCAATGCTTCCTTAAGATTAAAGCTCTCCATATTGTCTGCATACTTGCCCTTCAGCTTCTCAACAGCATCAAGCGATTTCTTATCATCAGCACCATGCTTCCCTAAAGGCACCTCACCAAAGTTTTTCTTCGCAAAAGAGAGTGTCCTGAAAAGAAAATTGCCTATGTTAGCCACAAGCTCATTGTTTGTCTTGTCCATCAGGTCCTGCCAGTCAAAGTCATAATCCTTATGCTCAGGCAGTGTCACAGACAGATAGAATCTCCATATAGATGGCTCAATCCCTGTCTTTTCAAGGTCTGATGTAAAGATGCCTACATTCCTGCTTTTTGAGAACTGCGCCCCCTCATAATTCAGGTATTCATTTGATGATATATAATCAGGCAGGTTCCACTTGCTGTTAGACATAAGTTCTGCAGGCCAGATTATCGTATGGAACGGCACATTGTCCTTGCCCAGGAAATGAACAATTCTCGTATCTTTTGACTGCCACCATTTTTTCCAGTCTTTTTTGAACAGATCTTCTGTAAACGCGATATATCCGATAGGTGCATCAAACCATACATAGAATACTTTGTCATCATATCCTTCTTTTGGTATCTTAGTGCCCCATTTAAGGTTACGGCTTATGCATCTTGGCTCAAGCCCTTCCTTTATCCAGGCAAGCGGAAGATTTCGTGTTATTCCTTTCCACTCTTTCTTGGACTCTATCCATTTTTTAAGATAAGGGGCAGCCTTAGGTAAATCCAAAAATAGATGCATATCTTTCCGGACCTCAGGCGTCTTTCCGCAAAGCTTGCATCGCGGGCTTTTAAGCTCCGCAGGCTCAAGGAATTTTGAGCAGTTGTCGCACTGGTCGCCTTTGGCATCAGGAAAGCCGCAGTATGGACAGGTTCCCTCAACATAAGAGTCAGGAAGATACCTGTCATCATGCGCACAGTAAAGAAGAGTTATCTCTTTTTCGATAATCCATCCTTTCTTCTCAAGGCCTGAAAATATCTCCTGCGTAAGCCTCTTGTTGGTCTCAGAACTTGTCCTGCCGAAATTGTCAAACTCTATCTCAAGCCAGTTGAACTTTTTAAGTATAGTATCATGCATGACCTTGCAATATTTATCCGGTGTCAGCTTCTTCTTCTGCGCCTCGATTTCAGTCCTTGTGCCTGACTCGTCAGTGCCGCAGATGAATATAGCATCCTTGCCCTGAAGCTTTAGATATCTGGAATATATATCAGCCCTGAGAGTGCATACTATATTGCCCAGATGCGGCACATTGTTGACATATGGAAGTGCCGAGGTCACAAGGGTTCGCTTGAATTCTGCTATTGCTATCACCTTATTTCAATTATAGATTGAAAGTATATAAAATGTTGTGTTATTTGAATAAGAACTATTTTATCACCTTGTGGTACTATCCAAAGAAAACACTTATAAAGTTTAATGATATAATCAGTATTGGTGATAAATTGACAGATGAAACTTTTTTAATAAGCATATTGCCAGTTGAAAAAGAAGAATATACTGTAATGTTAAATAAGCTTATTTCTTTAGAGAAAGGAATGAAAACTATAACTGATGCAATAAAATATGATATTAAAGAAGAATATGGTAAAGAAATAGATTCTTGGAAACCAGATTTGGAGGATAAAGAAGAGACTGAATCATATATAAATATAACAAGTGTTTTAAACACAAAAATTAATAAAAATAAAAATTATAAAGAATATTTCAATGAATATGAAACATTAGTAAAAGAATATGGAGAGATTAAAGAAAAAACATTTATTGAATTTAAGAATTGGTTTGTAAGAAATATTAAAGAGATAACAGATAATGATATAAGATCATTGACATTTAATAGAGAAATTGTTGAATATAAACCTGATAAAGATTCAATAGATATAATAAAAAATCATTTAGATGATGAATATAACAAAGAGATTGAAATCAGATTAAATGGAAATATTACATTCTGGTGTGATCTTTTAAAAGATTATGGTTTAGAAAAAATAGAGGATGGTAAAAAATTAAAAGTCTTGGATACGCACTCAAGTGAAATTTCACCTATTGATATCTTATTTAGATATGGAAGAAATGAAATAGGGTATAATTATTTCCTTGAAAAATTAAAAAATTATGATGAATTTGAAATATTAAGTTCCAAGGAAATGGAGGAGCTAATATCAGATATTACGAATAATCAAAAAATCAAAGGTTCTTGATAATATTCCTCAGATCCCTTATAACAACAGTCGGCTTCTCTTCAGCCGAAAGCCCGGCGAGGTCACCTTCAGAAGACTCCCCCGTAAGCACAAGCCCTGTCCTGAAACCGCACGAATTGCCGAACTTTATATTTGTAGATATGCTGTCCCCGATAAGAAGCGTGTCTTCAGGGAAAAGAAAGATGTCTTCAAGAAGCCTTGCTTTCATCTCAGAGGAAGGCATGCCCAAAAGCATGATGTCTTTGCCTGTGAATTTCTTGACAGAATCTATGGTCGGCATCTCGGCAGGATACACCTCATCATCTATATACCAGTTGCGGTTCATGCCGGTTGCATACAGCTTTGCGCCTTTCTCTGCAAGATCTCCTATCTTCTTGAGTTTCATGTAATTGAAGTTCCTGTCTATTGAAAGTATCACATGATCCGCATCTTCAGACACCCTTATTCCTTTCTCACCAAGCTCAGATACAAGGCCGCGCTCTCCTGCGACATAGGCCTTATCGATGCCTTTAGACTCAAAATAATCGGCAGCGACATATCCTGAGGAAATTATGTCTTTTTCCTGCGTCTTCAGTCCGAGCTTTGTCAGCTTCTCAGCCATCTGTGCCCTTGTCAGCACGCAGTTGTCAGTGACATAGTAGACTTTCTTGTTCCTTTTCTTAAGAGTGGATATAAGCTTATCCATATACGGATTGAGCCGGTTCCACTGCATGACAGTGCCGTTTATGTCAAATATGAAAGTCCTTATGGAGCCAAAGTTTACAAGCATAAGCAAATATAGTCAGAAATAGATTTATATATTTGTATTTTTTAGTTGCGCTTTGATTATATACTAAGATTTTTAAAGATACAATATATAAATATTAGCACTGGATGGATGTAAAAGCTATAAATTGTCTGAGGAGATTTGATGTTTGAAAAGATAGAAACTGAACATTTAACAATTGAAACAGAATCTGATGATTTTTTTAAAGATGTAATTAAGACCATACCTATAAAACTTGCATATCTTAATATCGTTGCTCTGGCATATGGCATACCCTACTGTGGAACAGGTAAAGAAAATATAGATGTATATCTCAAACAGTGCAACAGTAATAGAGTTCTCCCATTTTCAAAGACAGAATGGATATTTGATAATTCCAAAAAAATATTTCTATCTGGTGACACCCGTTTTGAGAATTACCGTAACTATTTGCCTGACAATGCAGACAATCTATATAAAAGAATTGCAAAGAACATAAGAGACGGATCGCTCAAAAGAAAAAAGCCTCACAGGCTTACAATTGAACTTAGAGCTCCAATAAATACCGGGTTTAAAGCACTTCAAAAAGAGATCAAGAATGTCCTTTCTGAAAATTATCAGATATATCACGGAGAAGTATGGCTCACTGCTGATTATTCAAGGAGTTATAGTGACGATGGCCCTATAGGAATCAGCACTATGATGTTGAGCAAAAAAGACAGCAATAATGTATTGGAATTATTTTTAAGAGAAAATGATAACGACTTAGAAAGAGAAAAATTGATGGAATGGTTCTATGC
>JAIVYO010000075.1:0-4799 GCA_048635405.1 Campylobacterales bacterium
TATATTGAACATCCGACAATGAGATTTTGCAATGTCGGGGTTCTGAACGAAGATATACCAGATGAACTCAAAGAAAGAATAGTAGGGTATACTCACGAACCTGCATATTTTGATGACAGTGAAAAAATAATAGAATATGACTTCGGGTTTGATAACTATGGTGTAAGATATCTGAACCGGCTGGAAAATGAAGTCAAAAAAGCGTATGGATGTGTATGTAACAAGAGTTTAGACCCTCGCCTGATCTCTGCATTGATCAAATTCAATTCAACAGGTTCAGGACCAGTAGCTGAAGAAGCATAGTTTCCAACTCCAAACTAAACCAATACACCTAAAGGCGCACGGCTGATAACCGTGAGATCGTGAGTTCAAACCTCATCCGACCCACTTTTTTCTTCTCCTAAAAAACTATATATCACCATAAAGTATTAAAAGATTTGAAAATGATAAAGAATAATGTCTAAATATAATTTTACCATACTAAAAGATTTATTTACTGAATCTGAAGATGAAAAGATTTTTGAAAAAGGATTTTTAAACATTGATGATATGCTTATATTATGCTTAAAAAATTCAAAATTCAAGGAACTTCTTGTTCTCCTTAATGAAAAGAATCATAATGATGTGTACAATAAGTGCCAGATGCAATTATTAAATCCAAATGGTTTCTCAAAAAAGACTGAATCATTAAATTCAGGTTATGCTAAAATAAAAAAAGGATTATTCAACGAATATGAAATGCTTTTTAGGATTGAACTGACTGAAGAACTGCAGAATAAGACAATAGAAATATGCGCCAATAGTCTGCTCTCACCAAACATATATCTTTTTGCTGAAGTAGAGATAGAAAACATGTTTGAAGTTGATGGAAAAAGATACAGTTTTAATGAAAAATTACAAAAATTTAACGGCAAATGCATCAAAACTATTGAAATCCCGAAAATACTAAGCAAACGAAGAATAAGAAAGCCAAACAATAATGAGTTAAACATAAAAAACGCTTTTTTGAAAAAAGCAGAAGAGCTTGGCTATGAGATAAACATATCAAAAAACAGGAAAGGATATATATATTTATTTAAGGCACAAAAAATTGATAATCGTGACGAAATAATGAATATATTTCATCGAAACAATACAATCGAAATCAATGAAACAATAAGAGGTACTGACAACTGGATCAATCAACTCACAATGTTAAAATATTCAGGTAATATACTGGTATGTTCTTATAATATTGAAAATGAAATATATTATGAGAATAATTCAATAAAAAGTTCTTTTAGAGATATGCTTCAATTCAATGGAGATGAAACCTTAAGCCCAAAAAGAAGATTATTGGATATGATTAAAAGATAATAGCAGCAAAACAAAAAATCAAAAACCAAACATATATACCACAGAAAACAAAAAAATAACATGAGACTTTCAGCAAAAATAATAATCCTAACATCAATCCTAATTCTTCTCATCCCTCAAACACACGCCTTTGACACCTGGACAATGTACCAGCACGACATACAGCACATAAGCGCAGTAACAGACCCGCAAATATCAAACGCATCATCAGAGATAAAGCTCAGATGGCGATATACGATAGGCATTCAGGTAGACTCATCGCCGGCGATAGAAGACATAGACAATGACGGTAAGCTTGAAATAATAATCGGCTCTCTCGACGGCAACATGTACGCCTTTGACAGCGAGAACGGAAATATCCCATGGAAATACCAGACAGGCGGAGGTATAGTCTCATCACCTGCAGTCACAGACATAAACAATGACTCAATACCTGATGTCATCTTCGGCTCGGACGACACCTATATATACGCCCTGAATGGAAACAATGGGACCCTCATATGGAAATTCAAGACAGGTAACCTGATACACTCATCCCCCATAATATATGACATAGACAACGACGGCGAGCTTGAAGTCGCGATAGGCTCAGGTGACGGCAGCTTCTATGTCCTGAACGCCTACGATGGCAGTATAGAATGGAACAAGACCATAGGCCAGATATTCCTCTCATCACCGGCTATCGCAGACATTGACGGGAACAGCATCCCTGATATAATCATAGGCTCAGGAGACTTCAACGTATACGCTCTCAGAGGAACAGATGGGAACATAATCTGGAATTATACTACAGATGACGTCATGCTCGGCTCTGCAACGATTGCAGACATAGACAGCGACAGCGACCTGGAAGTGGTCTTCGGCTCAACAGACTATAGCATATATGCGCTTGACGCTGCAACAGGCTCCCTTGAATGGTCACAGGCGACAGAAGAGCGAATCATATCTACACCAGCGGTATATGACATAGACAATGACAATACGACAGAAATCGTGATAGGCTCAGGAGACACAAAATTATATATCCTAAACGGCTCTGACGGAGAGATTATAAACACGTTCACCACAGAAGACGAGATAATATCATCACCTGTAATAGTTGACATAGACAATGACTCAAGGCTGGACATAATAGCAGGATCAAATGACAACCTAATCTATGCGATAGACAGGAACGGGTCTGAAATATGGTCTTTTGCTGCTGAAGGAAAGATAATTTCATCCCCTGCAGTCCTTGACATTGACAATGACGGCTTCCTTGATATAATTTTCGGATCATACGACGGCAAGGTCTATGTCCTATCTACAAACCCGGATATAGAGACTCTTGAGCTTGAAGAAGAACCGGAAGAAATACATCAGGAAGGCTCTGGCGAAGATGAAGGGCTTCCTGCATTGGCAGGCTTTGCAGATATGCCTCAGGATAATGATACACAGGCAATGCCGCAAGACAACAGGACATCTGATGAAAAAGACAAAAACATGACTGACACGATACAGGACAGCATTGATGATACAGAAACTGCAGGAACTGAAAAAAGAAACATCAACATAGAAGAATATCTCAAACATATCATCATAGCTCTTGCCTTGATAGTTATCATATACATAATCTACAGAAAGAAGAACAGTCTGGATATCCTGTTGAAGAAATAATCAGTCCTTTTTCTTCTTCTTGTCTTTCTCAAACTCTTCATAATTAGCATAGACCTGATTCAGGAAAGAATCCTTCTCATCCTTGCCTGCATCCTCACGTACAAGCTCTTCAGTCTTGTCTACAGATATGTCTTCAGAGCCGTCATATTCTTCAGGTTCAGACTCTTCGCGCTTCTTCCAGAAATCATCATCCTTGCCTATATCTTTTTTCTCATCTCTCTTATGTCCTGAAACAGCTTTTGCAATGTACCTAAAAGGCGCAAGGATGACAGCTCCGACAAAAGATATGACCTTTATCGTCACATCCCCGATAAATGCAAGTATTCTCAATGGAAGAAAAGCTGCCTTGCCCGCAATCTTTGCAGTGCTATAAAGGAAAACCAGAACAGAATACGCCCCGTATACTATCACACCAAGAAGAGCAAATGTCAGGCTTGATAATAGTCCCGGCTCTACAAGACCGCTTATCTTAAGTATATCATTTATAAAATAAGGAAAAAGCCCGCCAAGGACTGCAGCAACACCCATGCCAATAATCATCTTTGTTATCTTCACAGCGACAATCACTATCAATATGAACAAAAGTATAAGATACAAAGAATATTCACCAAGAGGTTGCAGGATGGCTGTAAAGTCAACCATATGATCACCTATATGCCCGGACTTTTCAGGGCGCTCTCCTTAATTATACCTATCCCCTCAATATATATTACACCATCTTCTATGCGCAGGTCGCCATCAAACGACCTTATCTCCATGTCGCCGGCAGTCTTCTGGTATACGATGTTTCCGCTTTCAGTAGATACATTCACAACACCATACACATCAATGAGCTCAAAAGATTTGCCTGATATACCGATTATAGATAGGTAATCTACTGAAATATTTTCAGCACTGACAGATACGCTGGTTTCAGGATTCATATAAACATTATTGAAATATACAGAAGTTGTCTTGCCGTCAATGTTGATCTTTTCAGATATTGTCACACTTCCTTCAAAACTCTCAAGAACAACATAGTTCATTTCAGAGGAAAAAGGTATGCCGTTCACAGATATAGACGGATTGGGCATTGTATAGTTAAGGACAACTGAATCAACAGGCTCCCGGAATCTGAAATAGATATTCTGATATTCTGAAGACATCAGCCTTGCGCTAAACTCGACAGTCTGAGTGCTTGAATCAAAAAAACCTCTGAGAAGATTGCCTGTCGGAGCTTTGATTGCAGAGAGGTCAATGCCAAAATCAAGACCTGAGCCGTCTCCCGAAGAATAAGACACAAGTCCGATAACTCCTGCTATAAGAACAAGAGCACCGACAACAACAGTAAATATTGACTCATCAGCCATAGATATCACATATGCTGTAATTAATTATATGCTTATCTATTTAAAAGATATCGGTCTTAAAAATCACAGCATAAAGATAAACAGTATATCTCAGATAGGCCTCGAATTCCTTCTCAGCTCAGAGAATGAAGAAAGATTGCCTGCCCTTTTTCTTATCTCCCTCTCAACAAACAGAAGCTCATCTCCTGGCAGCTTTGCTCTCTGGTCAGCATCTATTATCACAGGAGGTATGCCATATGCACTGTTGTGCCTTGACATAGAGAACACAGCAGACGCAATCCACGAACCGAGAACGACAGGATCATCCCCTGCAACAAAATCAACCCTCAACGCCCTATCAAATTCAGAAGTGCGTATATAAAATGAAAAAAGATTATTTTCAAAGCCTTTAATCTCCGCAGGCACCTTATCACCGGCACCAATAGTCCTAAAAATAGA
>JAIVYO010000076.1:0-4716 GCA_048635405.1 Campylobacterales bacterium
GTTAAGGTAGAAATTAAATAATTTTTTATTTTTAAATATTAAAACAAAAAGGTTTTAGTATAATATAAAACCAAATAAACTATGTTAGAGGTTTTAACAACTTACTCAATCTCTCTCAAGAATTTTAAAGGTTTTTCCTCCAACCCTCAAAACATCCCGACAACTTTATTCTCTTTCTTCAGAACAAACTCAGCTTTCCTGTCCTTGAACACCTTACCATTGACAACAACCTTTTTAACCCCCAAAGGCATCTCAACAAAACCTTTCACCCTGGGGTCAGAAGTGAAGAGCATGCTCATCTCAATCTTCTTCTTATCCCTGTCAATCCGCAGGTTCATAGAATAATACCCTATCTTCCTGCCAAACCTTGCAACAGACTTCCAAGCTTTAGGAACATTAGGAGTAAAAGATATAACATTATTCTTAAGGTCAGCATCCACGCCGAACATGTACCTGTCAATCGCATGTATATACATCGCATGCGACCATGCCTGCATCGTAGCGCCTATCAATTCACCTGAATCCGCATCCACGCATTCAGCCATGCCCGACACCTGATTGTCTTCAACCTCATCAGCCATGGATTTTATATATTGTATCCCGTAATCACCCATGCCCTGCCCGAAACTTGCAGCAGCCACCCAGCCGGTGCTCAGGCCCCATGACGCACCCGTATGATACGCAGAAGGCCCGTATCCATAAGAGTGAGGCGACCTTGTCCTGACACCATACGCTGTCTTGAACTCCTCTTCAATCCTGTTCAGTGTGATAACGCTCCTGCTCTTGGATAACTGCCCGAGCATCACAGGGACTGCACAGTTGACAGTCATGCTTTCATCAGTTGACGTGTCTTTGGGAAAATTTTCATGATTGTTCCAGAACACAGAATCCAGCGCTTTCAGAAGTGCCTGGCTTTTATTAGGATACCGCATCTTCAAAGCTTCAACCCACAGAGACTGTATCTCTATCTGCGTCCCTTCCCTTTCAATAGAATCCATCCAGCTCCCGTTTTTCCCTGTAACGACTAAATTCTTATCATCAACCTTAAGGTTTTTAACAATCTTCTCGGCCAGCCCCTTCATCTCCGTGTCAAACTCAAGGTCTCCTGAATTCCTGACATAATAATCAAGAGCGATAAGGAAAAGCGGATCTATATCATCGCTGTAATATGCAGACTTCCCTGATGTATCAGTCACAGTAGCTACCTTCTTATCAGAGTTTTTTGCCATGTCTTTGAGACACTCTTTTGCTGCATCAAACTCTCCGACATCCACAAGGCCGAATATAGACCACAGGCTGTCCCTGCCCCAGAACCTCAGGAACCATGGCAGCCCGGCAAATATGCCGAAATCATTTGCGCTGTTGTGTATAAGGCTTATGAGATTCACAGCGCTCCAGGAGAATGCGTTGTCAATCCTGGGATCCTGTGTCTCTATCCTCTCCGTGCTGAACAGTTTTGTTAAGAGCATCTTTTTGGCATCATTCATCTCTTTCCAGTTCTTTGCAGTGTCATCATAGTTTTCGGAAACATCTGCCTTTGATATGTCGCTCCCTGAAAATATCACAGGTATCTCTTTTTTCTTTCCCGGCTTCAAAATGGTCTTGATTCTTATCTGCCCCGGTATGAAGCATCTCTCTTTCTCGCCCGGATGATGGTCCCTGTACTCTCCTTCACCGGAGAATTCAATAGATACACCCTCTGCCTTTCCTATGCCAATCCGTGCAAAGCCGCTTATCCCATTTGCCTTGATGTCCACAGCTCTCCTGATTGGGCTGTATCTTGCTTCATACCCTCTCGTGTGCCAGTTCTCATCTTTTGTCCTTATATTTATGCCGACTTCAACAGACAGGTCAATCTTTTTCTCCTTTGAAGACACATTCTTTATCTCAAGAACAGATATCATAGCCTTCCTGTTAAGAGGCACAGAAACAGTCTCTGATATCTCAAGACCCTGTTTTTTAAGTTCATGCCTGTGGATAGCTTTTTCCTTCTCAAGAGAGAAGCGCACCTGGCTGTCCGCACCAAGCCATTCACCGTTCACATTGTATGCATAATAGTCAAGCACCTTTATAGGAGGTGTCCAGAACCCGCACCATTTTGTCCTGAATCCCGAATCCACATGGCGGTATAAGAAACCTGTGAATCCTTTCTGGGAATATGTCCTGTCCCCTGACTCATGTCTTTTTATGTGAAAAGCGTCCATGATTAATTATATATAGCACCCCCATATAAATAAGTATTGTAAGCAGTCCGATATTACTCTTATTGTTTTTACTGAAAGGTGTTCAAACTATGCCAAAAAAAGACAGTCATTTCTTTGAGGTCTCTTTTGAGGTAGGCAACAAAGTAGGGGGCATCTACGCAGTAATAAGCTCAAAAGCCGCAGAGATGCTCAAGACCTATGGCAACAACTACTACGCCATCGGCTTCTATGACCGCAGCAAGGCGCAGTATGAACTGATAAGCAAAGATGCAGGCATTTTAAGGCCAGTCTTTGACGACCTTGACAAGGAAGGCATAAAATGCTACTACGGTCTCTGGAACATACCGGGCAAGCCAAGATGCATACTTCTTGATGTGAAAGATTTCATGCACAAGTGCAATGACATAAAAAAATACCTTTGGGAAACACATAAGATTGATTCCCTTGAATCAGATTCATGGTTTGAAGAGCCTGTCGTCTGGAGCTATGCTGTAGGCCTGCTGCTGGAGCGCCTCAGAGGTATACTGGATTCAGACATGGTTGCACAGTTCCATGAGTGGATGGCAGGCGTCGCATTGCTGTACCTGAAAGACAAGAATGTTGATATAGCATCAGTATTTACAGTCCACGCAACAATGCTCGGGCGGTCAATCGCAGGCACCGGGGGCGACCTTGAAAAGATGATTGCGGAAGGCCTGGCAAAAAAGAAGACAGTGGACAGGAAAGTGGCCTATGACTATCATGTCCAGGCAAAGCACCAGACAGAGATTGCCTGCGCAAAGAACAGTGACGTATTCTCGACAGTCAGCACAGCAACAGCATCCGAAGCTGAATTCATCGTCGGCAAGAAGCCGGACATGGTCCTGCCGAACGGCCTTGACATGCAGAAGTTTCCGTCTATGGAAAAACTGTCCTACCAGCACAAGATTGAGAAAGACCGGTTTCTATCTTTCCTGTCAGCATATTTTGAGCCGTATTATAACGTGAACCTGAAAGATCCCCGCATAATGTTCATATCTGGCAGGTATGAATACCATAACAAAGGTCTTGATGTCTTCATAGACGCTCTGGGAGAGCTCAACGAGAAGCTGAAGAAGGAGAAGTACACCCAGCATACTTTTGCCATCATAGCCATACCGTCTGATGTGAGGGGGGAGAACCTGGAACTTCTGGAGAACTTCTCGCTCTACAGTGAGCTTGAGGATCATGTGGATGAAATCCTTCCCGCGCTCAAATGGAATATAATAAGATCTCTGACGCATGGCGAATACACACATAAGACACTTCTGGAATACCTTGACAGCCAGTACGCTAAGACATTCAAGAGGATATCTCTCGCCTTCAAGTCACGCGCCGGGAAAAACCCGCCTCTGTGCGCCCTTCAGCTCAATTATCCTGAAAAAGATGACAGCATCCTTGAGCGCCTTAAGCATAACGGCCTCTTTAACAGGGAGGAAGATATCGTAAAAGTCATATTATATCCTGCATACCTGTCTTCTGCAGACAGGCTTCTTTCTATGGACTACAACTCTATGCTTGTGGCATCAAGCCTTGCAGTGTTCCCGTCTTATTATGAGCCATGGGGTTACACGCCTGTGGAGTCAGCAGCCCACGGTTGCATCTCGGTGACGACCGATCTTGCAGGTTTCGGCCAGTACATGATGCGTAACATGGATGAAAAGAAAGAAAGAGGTATAAGGATTCTCAGGCGCAGCGGAAGAAGATACGATGAGATAGTCTCAGACCTTTCAGATATCATATACGAAGTGACCACAATGTCTGAGCAGGAGATAATCATGCAGAAGCACAACGCTAAACAGCTGTCTATGCTTACTGGCTGGGACAGGCTAGCTGTAGAATACCTGAAAGCGCACAGGATGGCGCTGGCACGTCATAAGAAAAGATGTGGCATGAAAGGCACCTGAAACATTGTAATTTTTTAAATGATGCCTTATGATAAAGATAAGATATGATGCTGAAAGCGTCGAGGATTTCATCCGTTTCAGAATATATATATCCGGCAGGTCAGGCCCCAAGAATGCGAAGGTCTCCGCTATCCTGAGTCTCAAATCCGGAAAGGAATATGTGTTCATGCCCGATGTAACATATCCTGACCTTAACACTGCTTATCCTGAAAAGTCAGTCAATTACCTTACCCATGTCGGCAGTGGCGAGTACCAGTTCTTCTTCTATCCTGGTGATGAGAGACCCATAAAGTTAAGAGTCCTCGCAGGTGTTGATGATGTCGTCACAGACAGGTCTTTCAGGCTAAATCAGTGACAATCATCCATAAATATTATATATGCCTTTGACATAAATATATCCATGCCTGCAAAAGACAGCATGATTGTCCTTGATGCGGAAGACCCCGACATCACTGCAAAGGCGAAAAATCTCAACAAGAGAGGCTGGCGTTTTTCAGATAAAAAAGGCGGCAATGTATATTATGAGCGCTATAAAGACCCTCTTTTTGCAGTAGACAGTTCGCATCTTATAGTTTTCTTTTTTGTAG
>JAIVYO010000077.1:0-4715 GCA_048635405.1 Campylobacterales bacterium
CAAGGGCAGGAAAGATAAAGGTTCTGTGATTCCTTAAATATATATTTATCTATGGCTCGCAATGATGTGATGTTGTCGGTTTCATTCATCAATAATTACCTTTATCGCTTCAAGGCGTCTTTGTACTCTATATATATTTAAACAACACCAGACAAATATCCCCATGCAATCCTTCAGCAAGACCGACATAAAAGCTATAATCTTCGACCTTGACGGAACCCTTCTTAACTCCTCAGAAATCTATTTTAAAGCAATAAACCACATACTGTCAAAATTCAACACATCTTGCACAATGGCAGAGATGATGCTCCATTGCGGTGCCCCTGCCGAAGACATATACATATACTTCCTCAAAAAACAAGGAGTCTATGACTCATCAAGAAAAGAAGGGCTAAAGAAAGAGTTTGACGAAAAGTTCAGAAATATCCTCAAAGGCAAAGACATCTTCCCTGAAGATTCGAAAAAAGCCCTGATTAATCTGAAAAAGAAAGGATACACATTCGCCATGGGCACAGGAGCGACAAGAATATCAACAGTTTCTATGGTTCCAAAAGACATGTTGCCACTTTTTGATGCCGTAGTCACCTGCGACGATGTCTCAAGACCGAAACCAGACCCTGAGACTTTTCTCAGAGCGTCAGAGCTGATATGCACACCAGCAGAGAACTGTATAGTCATAGGCGACGGAAGACACGATCTCATCGCCGCAAAAGAGGCAGGCATGAGATTCATACTCTTAAGGAACGACCACAACAGGAATTTTGATCCTGACGGCTGTTGCATTTGCGAGATAAGCAGGATGATTGATCTCACCCGCATTCTCTGACAGCCTGACAAAGAAATAAAAAGTTATGCCACAAGATGAGTCCTATGGATGAGAAAGATTACGCCAAGATGCTTGACTCAGCAATAGAACAGCTCCCGGAAGTATCAGACAAGACTGAGAGATTCGAGATGCCTGTCCTGAAAGTATTGATCATAGGCAACAAGACCGAGATAGTCAATTTCTCCGCAGCATCAAAGCATATACGCCGCGACGATAAAGAGCTTCTGAAATACATGTCAAAAGAGCTTGCGACTTTCGGAGAGCTTTCCGGAGGCAAGGCAAGTTTCATAGGCAAGTTCGGCTCAATTGCGATAAATGACAAGTTCAAAAAATATGTGAACTCCTTTGTCCTCTGCAACGAATGCGGCAAACCAGACACCAGTGTCGTGAAATCAGCAAGGCAGGAATTCCTCAAATGCGAGGCATGCGGCGCAAAAAGGCCAATCGCGAAAAGCTAGTTGCAAAACACCTCTAAAAAAGGTTTTCATGATGTTTATTCTTAAGATACATAAGGCTGATGATAGTCAGGTAGTGTCAGTCTGCGACAGTGACATTGTCGGAAAGGTGTTTGAAGAGAAAGGCATTGTCCTTGACATATCAGAATCCTTCTACGGCGGCAAAGAAAAAGCGATAGATGATGTAATATCAGCCATATCTGCCTCCGATTCCACGATAATTATAGGAAATACCATAACTGCCGAGCTTGCGAAAAGAGGCATCATCTCTGAAAGCCACATATCATCAATAGCCGGCCAGAAATACGCCATGATATTTCAGCTCTGAATCCTCTCAAAAGCTAAGACTATACCGGTAACATATTTAAAAACAAAAGATAAAACCGATTATTATGATGAGAAAATTCTGCCCCAAATGCGGCAAAGATACAGAAGAATTGATAGAAAATCTCTGCCCGGATTGCCACAGCTTAACCGGTAGCCCTCAAAAGTCACTTCTTCCGCCATCAGTTAAGATAGATCTGTGCAAATGCACAAAAGTCCGTTTCAAGAACAGGTGGAACCATTATCTGACCCTGAAAGATGCTGTAATGTCTGCGATAAAGAACTCATCAAAATTCCCAAAAGGTATGCAGATAGAAATAACGCTTCCTGAAGGCCGTACTCTTGAAGGCAAAGTATCGCTTCCTATGACAGTTACATTAATAGATAGTGAAGGAAACGCAACAGAAAGCAATATGGATGCGATAATTACTCCTATGTGCTGCCCTGTATGCTCAAGAAAATTTGGCGGCTATTATGAATCCATCATCCAGCTGAGAGGCGATGACAAAGATATAAAAGACATTCTTGCATACTTGGAAAAAAGGACAGGCCAGCAGAACAGGAAAGAAGACAGCATATTCATAACAAAGAGCGAGAAGAAGCCAGGATGCATAGATGTATATATGAGCTCAAACAAGTTCTCCAAGAAGCTGTCAAGGGAAGTGTGCTCGCTTTTCAGCATAGCAGATCACAAGGAATCTGTCTCAGACTATGGCACAAAAGATGGGAAAGAGTTAAAAAGAGTCACGTATTTATTAAGGTGTAAGCAAAATATATGACGGAGATGATATTATACCGCCCCGTAAATTTTTCAAGAAAAAGAAAAAACCGGCTTTTGACCCGTCAATACCGATAAGGCTCAGGCTTCCAAGGACTGGTGAAGTCTTAGGCGTGATAGACCAGAGGCTGGGCTTCGGAAAGACAAGAGTCATCTGCGCAGACAAATTAGTAAGAGTATGCCGTGTCCCGGGCAAGCTAAGGCGCTCAGTATCAACCTATGAAGGCAATTTCTGTATAGTCAAGCCTTGGGAAGTCGAGAGCGACAGAAAAGGCGACATAATCTACACTTACACAAGGCACCAGGCAGAGCTGATGCATACAAAAGGTTATCTTAAGGATTTAGAGTCCTGATTGGTTTATGTCTATAATTAGTAGAGAATATATTATTGCATGAATTTTATCCGTATATATATTTCTATCACAGCTTTTTATTCCTTTTTAAATAGATTAGGCAATATATTTTCTATATGGCACGCCAGAAGATAGAGAAAGACAGGAAGATATTTGAAGATGTCTTTGATACGCCGACCATAAGGTCTCTTGAGACAATGATAGCCAAGAAGAAGATATCAAGGCTTGCAGGAGTCATCAAGTCAGGAAAAGAGGGCCAGGTGCATCTTGGATTCGGTCCGGAAGGAGAACCGATAATCATAAAGATTTATCTCATAGAGACCTCAAGCTTCCAGAAGATGGCAGACTATATAAAAGGCGACCGCAGGTTTTACAACATCGGCACCGATAAGAGGCGCCTGGTCTATGCATGGTGCGCAAAAGAGTACAGGAACCTGATGAAATCCTATGATTGCGGAGTGTCAGTCCCAAAGCCTATTGCCTTCGCAAACAATGTCCTTGTTATGGAACTCATAGGCGATAAAGATACGCCAGCCCCCCAGCTGTCAGACACAGAGATAGAGAACCCGAAAGAGATGTTCGCCATGGTTCTTGAACAGATGAAAAAGCTTTACTTCAAAGCCGGCCTTGTCCATGCAGACCTGAGCGAGTACAATATCCTTTTAAGAGACGGAAAGCCGGTCCTGATAGATATGGGCCAGTCAGTCCTCATCAAGCACCCGATGGCAGGAAAGTTTCTTGAGCGGGATGTAAGCAACATAGTCAACTTCTTCAATAAGCAAGGTCTCAAGCTGGATCCTAAGAAAGTGATAGAAGAGTTCAAGACTAAGGATTAGTTCTGTTTGCTGTTAACCTTCCCCTTAAATTTCTCCATAAATGCATCAAAATCCTTCTTGGCAACGACAGCCCCTGCTGCCTTCCTGTGCCCGCCGCCGGCACCCTCAAGACCGGAAAGAGACTCCCGTATAATAGAATCAAGATCAAAATCACCCGACTGGTTACGAAGTGACATAGATACAGATTTCGTGTTCTCTTCAACAACCACGATGACATCCTTATAATATTCATCCTTGGCAGATATGATTGTAGAGACTTTTGATTTGATAGGATATTCTGATGAAATTGTAAGCATCCTGACACGCCCGTCCTTCTCGTTCTTCTCATCAAACTGCCTGACAGCTTTCTTCACATCAAGATCAATCATTTCAAACTTCTCGTATAACATCTTGACATCTTTATTATTAAGATCAAGAAAATCTCGTGGGCTGTCAACCTCAAGAAGCACTTTTGTCGCAAGCTCAGCCCCCTGGTATGACGCCCATGACGGTGCCGAGCCGATTATCTTTCCCACAAGGCCGAAAGTAGTGTCAAAGAGCTTCCTGTTGTCAATGTCTTTCTTCTCGAAAAGCTCAGGATACTTTTTCATGCATTTTTCAATCAGGTCTTTCCTCTCAGCCGCCCCGAAATCCTCAATAGTGCCCACAGCAGCAATCCAGAGATTCTCCTCAAAATCAGTCATCCTCATGCAAAGGTCATATATGAAAGCAGAACAGGGCATAGTCTTGCCGTCAAGCTGCGGGTTGAGATATACGCATCCTTCAGGGAACTTATAATCCTGCACCACATGATGGTCTATCATAAGGCATCTTATCCCCTCTTTATCAAAAACATGGGCAGACCTGTCAAGCCCTCCTGCAAAGTCGCAGGTGATCACAACATCAGGTCTTTCAGAAATTATATTTTTCATAAGGTCATCAGATATGCTCGGCGACCCGCGCGTGCTGAAATTCAATATCTTGTTGTTTGTCCCAATCTTCTTCAACAGCCTTATCACAAGAGCGGCAGAGCACGACCCGTCCGAATCATCATGCGACACGACAGCCACTTTCTTCCTTTTTATACTTTTAAGAAAAAGCATTGCCCCTCCCAAATCATTTTTAAGCATATAACTTTTTTGCGGCGCACATTTTTAAGCCTTT
>JAIVYO010000078.1:0-4671 GCA_048635405.1 Campylobacterales bacterium
GACGGCAGAACATTGAGGAGACTGAGGTCAATCCCAAGTGGAGGACGGATGAGGTTGAGATTGGGTACTTATAAAAAAACTATTAATTCTTTTATTATGTCCTGTTTCTTAAAATGCTGAATGTGCCTGCGGAGATATCTTCAAAAGTGTTTTTTACTGCCATACCCTTGTTTTTAATCTCACCAAAAAATATTGAAAAGTAATCTTTTAAGGAGATGTCATATTGATCCTTATATACGGATTCAAATTTGCTTCTCATCTCCTTGTCATCTATATGTTTCAAATAGATTCCGTCCTTTACATGATTGTGGTTCAGTATATAATCTAAAAGCCAAAATTCAAGAAAAGGGGCAGCCAGACATGATATTGTAAGCAGATCATTATCATGCAAGAACTCAGACATAGCCTCATAGCTCTGATAAAAATATAGAGGAAACAGATACTGATGAATGCTTATATGCTTTCTTACGCTTTTTTTCCTGTCAAAGGAATTTTTTGCAGTCCCCACAACATGATATGTCTGCTGCATATCTGCAAGAAACTCTTCGCGCAAATCATTTTCAGAGCCGGAGAATTCCAGCTTCAGACCCCATAAAGAATTGTAAAACTTATCTTCAAAATAATCCGACCCTTCAGAATCAGGCAGAAAAGCATAAGTTTTCTTAAACAGACCTGCCGGCTCAAGAGTCATATCTATGCCGAGAAGTTCTGAATAAATTGTTGTAATGGAATTGCGCGGCCTTTCAATCTGAGCATGAGGGTCATAGTTCTGGACCATAGCCACAAATATCTTATCAAAAGAACTATTGCTGCCTATTTCATAAAACAGATTTTTTGGCTGTAATCCTGTATTGCAACATCCAAATTCAAACATCTGCCATCTAGAGATAAAAAGCATTGTCAATCTTTAAAAAGGAATTTTATGCCTGTTATTGGCTGAATCTACCGATACAGCATATTGAGCATCTTCTCTGTGGCCTCTACTGCGGCGAGAATCTGGTCGGTATTGACGCCGATTGTCTTGAACATTTTTCCGTCTTTTTCCCAGACAATTATCGTCTCTACAAGGGCGTCTGCCTTGCCGCCGGGAGGTATATGCACCTCATAGTCTGCAAGCTTTGGAAGATTTATGCCTATTTCCGGCGCGACTTTCCTTAAAGCGTTCATGAAAGCGTCATATCCGCCGCTGCCTTCGCTTTCGGCGCAGACTTCAGTTCCGTTGTATCTTAATGTGAAGGATGCTTTCTGCATTTTTTTAAGAGACACTGAAACATCAAGGTCTGTTATCCTTATCTTCTGTTTTACTTCTGTCTCAAGGACATCTGCTACAATGTATGGCAGGTCTGCATGAGTTATCTTCTTTTTCCTGTCACCAAGCTTTACAATCTTTTTGAATACCTGTTTTTTGTCATTGTCTGAAAGTTCAATTCCTGCTTTTTTCAGGTTCATCTCGAGGCTTGACATGCCGCTCAGCTTTCCCAGCGCATATTCCCGTTCCCTGCCGAACCTTTTCGGGTCAATCTTGTTTGCGTAAAGGTTGCCTTTTTTATCACCGTCAGCATGGATGCCTGCAGTCTGTGTGAATACATCCTCTCCGACTATAGGCTTGTTTGAAGAGACTTTCTTTCCTGAAAAAGTTGATACAAGACTGCTTAAAGTCTTCAGGTATCTTTCGTCTACTCCTGTGTCTGTGCTTTTTGATATATCTCTCAATGCAACAACAGTATCGCAGATCGGTGCATTGCCTGCGCGCTCACCCAAGGAATTGACTGTGACATGGATGCCTTTCGCCCCTGCTTCTGCGGCAGCTATTGAGTTTGCAACGGCAAGACCATAATCGTTGTGCGCATGGAAATCAAAATGCGTTTTGGGATATCTTTTTGTGATAAATGAGATGAACTGTCTCACTTCATCGGGAAGAAGGATGCCTAATGTGTCGGGAAGCATTATTCTTTTTATGTTCTTGTTTTTTGTCAGGTTATCTAATAATAGATATACATAATCCCTGCTTTCTTTCATGCCATTTGACCAGTCTTCAAGATATATGTTTGCAGATATGTCTTTTGAGGCGGCGTTGTTTATTGTGTCCTCTATATCTTTTATGTGCTCTTGTGGGGTCTTTTTCAGCTGGACTTCAAGATGCTTCAGGGAGCCTTTGGCCAGGAGGTTCATGGTTCTGCACCCGGTCTCATGTATCCAGTCAACTGAACGGTTATTGTCGACAAAGCCAAGAACTTCTATCCTGTCATTGTATCCATTTTCCTTTGTCCATCTGCATATCTCTTTTACTGAGTCTTTCTCGTTGTCTGAAACTCTTGCAGATGCGACCTCTATCCTGTCTACCTTAAGGTCTTCAAGAAGAATCTTTGCAATCGCAAGCTTCTCTTTCGCGTTGAAGCTGACGCCAGGTGTCTGCTCGCCGTCCCTCAATGTGGTGTCCATCACTTCTATTATTCTTTTTTCAGAAGACATAGTCAATAGATTATGTATTGGAAAGATATTTTTATATAATTTGGGTCAACATTTAGGATACTATACGGCAATAGTCTAGTGGTATGATCCGAGCTTCCCAAGCTTGTGTCCCGGGTTCAATTCAAGGGGGCTCCCTTGAGGTGCAAAGGAGTCTCCATGTGAAAGTCCCGGTTGCCGTATAATTTATTTTTATAATTATCATCACAAAAAATTGCTATGAGAACTATCAAGATTCATCTTCATAATCCTGAAAAGATATTGCTTGACATCGCTGCCGACATAATCAAGGATGGTGGGGTGGTCATATACCCTACTGATACTGCATATGGAATCGGGGCAGACATATTGAACAAGAAAGCTGTGGATAAGCTGAATCTTGCGAAAAGCAGGCATCCGGAGAAGCAATACACTGCGATTGTGTCTGATGTGAAAATGGCTGAGAAGTTCTGTTTTCTTGGTGACTCTGAAAAAAGGCTGATAAAAAAGTTTATGCCGGGGCCTCTGACTCTTGCTGTACGCAAGAAAGATATCGTTCCTGACTTCATACAGAAGACTGATTTCGCATTCAGGATACCGGACTGTGAAATTGCGCAAAAGATAAGTTCTATGTCAGGAAAAGCTATCACTGCTTCAAGCGCCAACATCAGCGGCGAGGAGACGCCATATTCAGTCGATGAGATAAATCCTATCCTTAAAGAGAATGTAGACCTGATTCTTGACGCGGGAAAGCTTGAGAAGAAAAAGACAAGCACGATATGCAGGGTTGATGAGGGAAAGGTCCGGATACTTCGGGCCGGGGCGATAGCTGAAAAAGATATAGCTGATGCGGCTGAAGACTGATTCTCAGTTCAGCGCATATATCCTGTTCCTCATGTCGGCAAAATTGTGCATCTCTATTATAAGGCCTTTCTCTTTCAGCATTGACAATGCGTATGACAATGTCCTTTTGGGAATGTCTGTGCTCTCAAGAAGCTGAGAATAAGAGATTGGTCCCCTGTCTTTAAGGACTGTATATATGGCTATGCCTGATTTCGGAATTGAGACAAAGTAATTCACCGGCCATCAGAGATCACCGATATAACAATGTTATTTGAACTTTATAAAGGTTGGGATTGGGGCAAAGGGGAGATATCTCACACATCAACAACAATCCCGTCATCGCAGAAGGTGCGCTCGCAGTAATGGCATCTGACCTTCAATGGATTCCTAGAGAGAACATCGAAACGGCTCTTTATGTCTTCTTTCGCGTTTGATATGCAGTCGGGGTTGATGCATCTTAATGTGGATACGAGCCTGTCTGATATGGATACCTCGTGTTTTGAGATGACATTGTAGTCTTTTATTATGCTGATGTTTGATCCGGGCGCAATTATAGCTATCTTTCCCTCAAGGATTTTGCTTTCAAGGCTGTATCCCTCAATCTTCAGCAGGTCTTTCTTGCCGAGCTTTCTGCTCTCGACGCACATGATGGCGGCGATTTTCCTGTCCTTGTCTTTGAGAAGACCCAGGGCGTTGAGGATATCAAGAGATTTTCCTGCAGGTATGTGGTCTATGACTGTGCCGTCTTTCAGCTTTGTTATGACAAGCTCTTCTTTTTCCGGAACCATAAACTATCAACCTATCTAAATGCCGCATCCCAGCAGGAGCGATATCAGCGCCATCCTGACAGGGACGCCGTTTCCTGCCTGAGAAAAATAGACTGTGTTTTCCATTGTGTCCACATCTGTGGATATCTCATCTACCCGGGGCAGGGGGTGCATAACTATCGTGCTCTCTTTCGCCTTTTGGAGCATTGAGGAGTCTATCACATAGGCGCTCTTCAGCCTGTGGTACTCCTGAGGGTCAGGGAACCTCTCCTTCTGTATTCTTGTGACATAGATGACATCGCTTTTGAGCACTTCGTCGGATATGTCATGGGTCTCTACCATCTCTATATTTTTCTTCTCTGATATCTCTTCAATAAGGTAGCCGGGCATCTTAAGCTCTTCAGGCGAGACGAAGATAAGCTTTATGTTATCGAAAAGGGAGAGTGCGTAAGCAAGGCTGTGGACTGTCCGGCCGTATTTCAGGTCTCCGACCATGGCAATTGTCAGACCTGATATCTTTCCTTTCCTCTTTGCAATCGTGTACAGGTCAAGAAGCGTCTGTGTCGGGTGCTGGTTGGCGCCGTCTCCTCCGTTTATCACAGGTATTCCTGCG
>JAIVYO010000079.1:0-4702 GCA_048635405.1 Campylobacterales bacterium
CCCCAAATCTCCTATAACTCAGACACAGACAACAACGGAATTTATAGCAGGAACTGGACATTTATAAATATAACAGCAAGCGATACAAACAAAGATACTGTATTGTTTGAGTGGAATGGGACTAACGAAACTTTTGATGGGAATGATGGGGATTATTACTGGGAAAATAAAACAGGGCTTTCAGATGGAACCTACACAATAAAAGTCTATATAAATGACACAGCAGGCAACATAAACCAGACAGAGACCAGAACGATAACTATTGATACGATTCCGCCGGTAATAACAATACTTTTCCCTGAAGATGCAACATCCCTTCCTGCAGGCACAACACAGGCATATATAAACATCACGACCGACGAGAACGCAACCTGCCGATACAACACAACAGATTCTTCTTTCGAAAACTCAACCAACTTCACAAGCACCGGAGGAACAGATCATTCCTTCCTTTACACAGGATTGTCAAAGGGAAATGCATATGACTTATACTACAGGTGCAATGATTTTTACAGCAACATAAACATAGATTCAATGCATCATACATTTTCAGTATCATCTCAATCCACATACTGCGGCGACGGGACATGCAACAACGGGGAGACCTGTCGGACATGCCCGCAAGACTGCGGTTCATGTTCCGGTAGCGGATCAGGGACTGCTCCGCAGGAGGAGGATAGCGGGCAAAATATGACCAATGATACGCAGCTGGATATTGCAGATGAAAACATGACCGATAAAACTGTGGATGAAACGCCGGCAGCTGAAGAGCAGGAAAATGACACCTCACAGATACAGCAGGCGGCAAGAGCAAAGATTGATTATGTCAGGACGAAGATTGCAGGAAATCATGTCATTGCAGAAGAGATGATTGAAAAAGCTGAAATATCGTTTGGCAACGGTAATTATAGCGATGCATATGACCTGGCAGTCAAAGCAGAGGATATGCTTACCAGAACCGCCATACTCCCGGGAAATCCGCCTGGAACAGGCCAATCCCGACTGGCATATCTTTTCGTATTGATCCTTCTGATAAGCAGTCTTGTGATATATGCCTTTTCTGGTAAAAGGCGGCTGGAAGCATTGCATAAGGACAGGATAAGCGCGCAGGTTCATATCCCTGCTTCAGGACAATCACCAGCCGCATCAGGTGTTTCAGCAAATATTTCCCCGATATCTAAAAAACAGTTCCAGACAGGCAATTCAAAAAATAAGAGGACAAAAGGCATGCAGGTCTCAATAAATGAAAGCTCTCTCGGGACATTTGAAAGTATAAGGCAGGAAAAAAACAGGGTTTCAGGCAGTCTGAAAAAACATATTATAGAGATGAACAAGATCATAGGAAATCTTAAAGATGACCTTAAAGACATCAAAAAAGCTAAAGGAAAGCACAGAGAACATAAAGATAAGAAGTGATATATTCTTTTTGTAGAGCAAAACTCTTACCGGCACAGCACATCCAAACCATTTATAAAATAATATCATATCTATAATATACTATGCAAAAAAAAGATGATTTCATCTATGTCAAGGGCGCAAGAGAGCACAACCTGAAAAACATAGATGTAAAGATACCGAGAAACAGCATCACAGTCATAACAGGCCTTTCAGGCTCAGGCAAATCATCTTTAGCATTTGACACCATCTACGCCGAGGGCCAGAGAAGGTATGTCGAGTCCCTCTCAGCCTATGCAAGGCAGTTCTTAGGCCTGATGAACAAGCCGGACATAGATTCAATTGACGGCCTGTCGCCGGCGATATCGATAGAGCAGAAGACCACAAGCAAGAACCCCCGATCCACAGTGGGCACAGTCACAGAGATCTATGACTACCTCCGCCTTCTTTTCGCAAGAGTAGGCCATCCGCACTGCCCTGTCTGCGGCGATGAGATACGCGCCCAGAGCGTCGATGAGATAGTGGAAAAGGTCATGAAGATAAAAGACGGGACAAAGATGCAGATACTCTCGCCCGTCATCAGGAAAAGGAAAGGCGAGTACAATGCTCTTGTGAAAGGATACGCGAAGAAAGGCTTCACAAGAGTGAGGATAGACGGAAAGATTCAGGGCATTGACGAGGATTTCACTTTAGACAAGCAGGTAAAGCACAACATAGACATTGTCATAGACCGCATTGTCATGGACAAAAAGATGAGGCCGCGCATCACAGAGGCGATAGAGACTGCACTGCATGAGGCAGAAGGCCTTGTCCTGATAGATGCGGACGGTAAAGAGAGTCTCTACAGCCAGAAGTTCGCATGCCCTAAATGCGACATAAACCTTCCTGAGTTCACGCCAAGAATGTTCTCCTTCAACAGCCCTTTCGGCGCATGTCCGGTCTGCCAGGGCCTCGGGACAAAGCTTGAGATTGATCCGGACCTTGTCATACCTGACAGGTCAAAGACGATAAGGGAAGGAGCGATAGTTCCCTGGGGCATGACATTTAAAAGCTTTTACATGGCACGGCTTAAGGCAGTGGCAGAATATTACAAGTTTGACATAGACACGCCGATAGAAAACCTTAAAGACGAACATATAGACATAATCCTTTACGGCTCAAATGAAGAAAAGATTAAGACAATATATGAACACAAGTATAGTGAAGGCAAATGGGAGACAAAGACTGCTTTTGAAGGTGTCATAAACAACCTGAAACGTCTCTACTCGCAGACAAATTCAGAGCACAGGAAACAGGATATACGCAAATATATGAGAGAAGATTTCTGCACAGCATGCGAAGGCAGGAGACTCAAGAAAGAAGTGCTTGCAGTCACGGTAAGCAAAAAATCGATAATAGATGTCACAGACATGTCAATCAATCAATGCCTTGATTTCTTCAGCAGCATAAAGCTTACAGAGACAGAGGCAATGATAGCAAAGCTTATATTGAAGGAGATCAGGGAGCGCCTGAGGTTCCTGTGCAATGTCGGGCTTGACTACCTTACCCTCTCAAGGGCCAGCGGAACCTTGTCCGGCGGAGAATCGCAGAGGATACGCCTTGCAACGCAGATAGGTTCAAACCTTGTAGGCGTCATGTACATCCTTGACGAGCCAAGTATCGGTCTTCACCAGAGAGACAATATCCGCCTCATAGACACATTGAAGCGCCTCCGCGACCTTGGAAACACCCTGATTGTCGTCGAGCATGACGAGGAGACTATGGAGAACGCCGACCATATAATTGACATGGGACCCGGCGCAGGAATACATGGCGGAAAGATAGTTTCTGAAGGGAAGATATATGATATCAAAAAAGACAGGCATTCAGTCACAGGCCAGTATCTCTCAGGAAAGAAGAAGATTGGCATCCCTGAAAAAAGAAGGCCGACAAATGGAAAGCACCTGAAGATTACAGGAGCAAAAGAGCACAACCTGAAAGATATAGATGTATCAATCCCCTTAAACATCTTCACCTGCGTCACAGGAGTATCAGGGTCAGGAAAGTCAACACTCATAAATTCCATACTTTATAATGCACTCATGAGATCAATCTACAATTCAACACAGCTTCCCGGAAAACACAAAGCAATAGAAGGCCTTGAACATATAGATAAGGTAGTGGCGATAGACCAGTCACCTATAGGCAGGACACCGAGATCAAACCCTGCAACATACATAAAGGTTTTCGGCGACATAAGAGATATTTTCGCCATGACAAAAGATGCAAAAGCAAGAGGATACAAGGCAGGGCGTTTCAGCTTCAATGTACGCGAAGGCAGGTGCGGCGCATGCAACGGCGACGGCGTGATAAAGATAGAGATGCATTTTTTGCCGGACATATATGTGCCCTGCGAGGTCTGCAAGGGAAAGAGATATTCCGGCGAGACTCTTGAGATAAGGTACAAGGAAAAGACAATCGCCGATGTCCTTGACATGACAGTGGAAGAGGCTCTTGAATTCTTTACACATATCCCGAGAATCAGAAGAAAGCTTGAAACACTGAATGATGTGGGCCTGGGCTACATTAAGCTTGGCCAGTCATCAACAACGCTTTCAGGAGGCGAGGCGCAGAGGATAAAGCTGACAGCAGAGCTTTCAAAAAGGGCGACAGGAAAGACAGTCTACATCCTTGACGAGCCGACGACAGGCCTTCATTTTGACGACATAAAGAAGCTTCTTTCAGTCCTCAACAGGCTTGTCGACCAGAAGAACACAGTCATTGTGATAGAGCATAACCTTGATGTGATAAAGACTGCCGACCATATGATTGATCTTGGCCCTGAGGGCGGTGACATGGGCGGCAGGATAATAGCAGAAGGCACACCTGAAGAGGTTGCCAAAGTCAAGAAGTCTTATACCGGGCAGTTCCTGAAGAAAGTTTTGATGAAATAACAGTTATGACGCAAAAACCCCAACGACCTCATCATGCAGAATCCTATTTGTAGTGATGACAGAAGTAGTGTCTCTCCCGACAGCACTGCCTTTGATATCAATCACCTAATTTTATATATGAGTATTGATAAATATATAGATATAACCAGGTTGATAACTATGATTGAGACCCAAATATTGATATTGATTATATTGCTTTGTTTCTCAGCTTTTTTTTCAGGTGTTGAAACTGCCTTGATGTCTATAAATATGGTTAAAGTCAAATCATTGATTGCCCAGAAAAAAAAGGGTTCTGAAACTCTGCATAGGTTAAAGCAAAATCCACACAAATTGATTATCACAATACTGATAGGAAACAATCTGGTCAATATAGG
>JAIVYO010000080.1:0-4616 GCA_048635405.1 Campylobacterales bacterium
CAACTCAAACTCTGAAATTTCCCTTCAGGATGTTGCACTAAATTTCAGCCCTTCGAAGAATATAACAAGGATTATGAGGTTCCAAAGTCTTACAGACTTTTTCACCCAAATCGTGCTACGCATGACTTCTTATAATCCTAATTTTGTTCCCATCCAAGAATATGTCCGCCCTTTATGAATGTGATTTCAAAGCTATCTTTTCCCTGAAAAAGAGAACAGGCCTTTCTGGGTGCCTTTGTTCAGGAGCTGGTCTTCTGTGACGCCGACGGCTGAGAGAATCCTTAATGCTGCAGGAAGGACCTGGTTGTTGATGTAGTAGTCAGGGTCGTAGTCTTTGGCGAATTTAGATATCTGTGCCCTGTCGCTTATGCTACCTGCACCTTTTGTTATTATGTACTGGACCACGGTTCCAGGCTCTATCTTTATCCCTTTCTCTTCTGCTTTCTTTGCTGCTGCAACATGAGGTCCGACCAGGACATATTTTGAGAGAGGCATCGTTATCTGGCTGTAGATTACAAGAGATTCAAGGTCCTGCTTACCTGACTTGAGATTGTCTATCACCTTTTTCGTATAGGTTACTGCCTCCTCTTTTTTGTCGTCAAGGACAAGGCGCATGACTTTCTCCTGCGTATCTTTGGCAATAGCTGACCAGTCGCGCCTTACTCGCTCAAACCCCCTTACTTTGAGCTCGCCAGTCTCGGAAAGAAGGGCGTACCTTTTCTTCGCCCCGCCAGTGCCTGACTTTTTTGCTGTGAATATGCCGCTTTTGAACTGACCCTCAAACTCAAGCTCCATCATGCCGGGAAGATTGGTGTTTATCTGGTCAAGGAAGGCTTTTATGTCTTTTTCTGGCTTATTGCCTATAAGTAAAAATAGGGAATCTGTGTCTCCATATATCGTTTTCAGACCAAAATCTTTTGCCTCATCAATCGTCCTGTGGATATAGCTCCTGCCGAAAGCGGTGACAGACTCTGCACATTCTCTTTTGTACCATCTTGAGCCGGCAAAGCCGAGATAGCCGTAGAAAGCGTTTGCCACGGTCTTGAAAGCGTACTGCTTCTTGTCAAGAAGGATGTATTCCTGGCTTCCTTTTTCAAAAGTTTTCATCTCTTTTTTTACTTTTGCGCGACCGATCAGCAGCTCTTCAAGTATCCGGGGGACGAAACCTCTCTTCTTATCACAAAAATTATATGGGAAGCCAGGCACCTTGTTTTTCTTTGTGTTTTTGCAGCAGGAGCAGTTGAAGGTATCTGGAGATATATTGTGAGATACTATAATTGACGGGTACAGGGACTTAAAATCAAAGACTGCTATGTCTTTGTGAAGGCCTGGCTCCGGCTCTACGACAAAGGCGCCCTCTATCGCTTCAATCCGTTTCCGGTCCGCTATTGTCTCTGATGCCGGCCTGTTGGGGACCACTATATTCATCTGCGCTGCCTTCTTCATCGCAAAAGACTCCACAAGCTGGCCGTATGTTGATCTTGAGGCATCAAAAGGTATCTGGTCTGTGAGGTGGCACATGGCGAAGATGTTGGGAAGTATGTATTGGGCAAGAGCGAGGGTTATCTTTGAGTCGTGAAGGTTGTATTCTGCGACTTTTGCGAGGTCTTTGCCTTCCCTCCAGAGGCGGAACATCTCGTCAAAATCGAACGGCATCTTCTTCTCTCCTATGAGCTCTTCGGCGACATTATCAAGCTTCAGCGTCTCGGATCTTATGGTCGTGCGCATTATCCTGAATATGAACTGGTAAAGGTCAATGTGTGCTGAGCCCTTGATTATCGCTGCGCTTGTCATGCCTTTGCGCTGGAATACGAGAGGCCTTGTGTTGAAGCCGAGATTCAGCTGGACTTTATGGAGATCTGCGCGCTCCTTGAGGACTGTGAAATCAAATGCGTCGCCGTTGTAGGTTACTATGAAATCGGGCTTTACTTTCTGGATATCTTTGACAAGCTCTTCTATCAGCTCTTTCTCTGATTTGAGCACTATCGTGTCTTTGTGCTTTGCAGGATGATAGGTGATGATTTTCCTGAATCCTGTGCTTGAGGCAAAGGATACCATAATTATCTGCTGCTTGCCGTTGCCTGTCGGTATTGTCTCTATGTCGAAAGCAAGGATGTTGAGGTCGGGAGTTGATGGGTCGTCTGATTTTGATATACTGTCTGCCTTTATCGTGATGTCGCAGTTGTAGTTGGTGTCTATCGTGCTTCCTTCTATCCTGAGCCAGGACATGGGCCGGATATCTTTGTCAAAGAGGTATCTCCTGAAGAACGGGATGTCAAACTCGTGCTTGTCTTTTACGAAAGGCATGTGCTTTACTATGTCTTTTATCTTCGGGACATCTGACGGCTCGTATGCGAATACCTGTAGGATTTCTGTTTCTTTTCCGTCGATTGTCTTTCTTGTTATATCTATCTTCTTTATCTTCACTGCGATGCCTGACTCGTCTTTGAGCTTAAGGGATTCAAGTGTTTTTTTTGTTTTATCTGGGTCTTCTTTCGGGACTATGTAGAAATATGGCTCAAAAGAGGGGTCAAGGACTATTGCTGACTTTCCTTTATCTGTCCTGCCGTAGAGGCGGATTGAGGGCGCACCGTCAAGCATAGTGTAGTCTGCGTCTGTGATGAAGAAGTTTGTTGTTATTTGTTTTGCTGATGTTTTTGCTTCAGGCATGATTACTGTTTTATCCTTGAGATTTAAATTAGTTTGCGTTTTTGTTTTTGCGTCATACATAAATAAATCAGTGCATAAGTATTGATTATGCTACCATTATCTGACATCGGCATCGGGCTTGTGGGTATGCTTATCATTCTTTTCATATCTGCACTGCCGCTTTATTTTGCTGTCAAGTTTATGGGCAGCGAGGCATCTATATTGAAAGTCCTTCTTGCGAATCTTATTGTCGGTGTGATTTATATTTTTGTGCCCAGCCTGATTGCGTTTGTATTGCTTTTGTTTGTCTACAAGGCAATGTTTGAGCTTTCATGGTCTGGTGCTTTAGGTGCATGGATCCTGCAGATTATTATTGCAATTATTCTGGGCATTATGTTTGTGATTCTTGGAGCTGCTGCCTTGCTTGGGTGATATTGTATCTCTTCTGTTGAGACACTAGATATTTAAACATTATTGTGAAATGTAGATATTATGTCAATTGTAATTACTGGGGGCTGCGGGTTTATAGGGTCGCATCTTGCACTTATGCTTGCAGAAAAGAATGATGTTGTTGTGCTTGATAAAGTGTCTCTTCCTGCAAAGCTTAAAGGAAAGGCTGAATTTGTGAAAGGTGATGTCAGAGATATCGCCGCTGTTCAAAATGCCCTGTCAGGGGCGGATACTGTATATCATCTTGCTGCGCAGATAAGCGTGCCTAAATCATTTTCAGACCCGCACTATGATTTCTCTGTCAATGCGCTCGGTTCAATCAATGTTGCTGAGGCCTGCGCCAAGAATGATGTGAAAAAGCTTGTGGTTTTCAGCTCTGCCGCTGTTTTTGGTGACAATCCGAATGTTCCGTTAAATGAAGATGCTGAGACTGTGCCGCTTAGCCCTTACGGAGACAATAAGCTTTTTGCTGAGAAGTATATCAGATATATCAAAAAAGATGTTACTGTCGTTCGACCTTTCAATGTCTACGGTCCAGGACAGGATCCGTCAAATGAATATTCCGGTGTCATATCAAGGTTTATCGAGATGGCAGTAAAGGGAAAAGAGATCACAGTATTTGGAGACGGAACACAGACACGGGATTTCATCCATGTGTCTGATGTGTGCAGGGCGGCGATAAAGGTATCTATGGTTCCCGGAACGTTTAATATTGGCACAGGAAAAGCTGTATCCATAAACAATCTTGCCGATACTGTGAATAGATTGTCCGGCGGAAAATCAAAGATAGTCCATGCAGATGAACGAGAAGGCGATATAAAGCACTCATGCGCAGACATAACTAAGTTGATGTCTATCGGATGGAAACCTGAAATATCTCTTTACGAAGGGCTTAAGGAGATGATCAGATGAGGATCCTTATGCTCGGATCAAAAGAGTATCCTTTCCAGTCAGGGGCAGGGTTTGAGAAGAAGCCGTCCGGCGGGATTGAGGTGCATGTAGAGAAGCTTACCAAATACCTGGCCAAAGATAATTATGAAGTCAATCTTTTCAAAGAAAAAGGATTCATTAGAAAACAATGTCCTCATTGTAAGCATAATTTCTGGACTTTAGTTCCTGATCAAGAAGATTGTGGAGATACTAGATGTTCTGGTGGATACAAATTCATTGATAAGAAAGGTAAAAACATGGATTTTGATCAAACTCTCAAAAGTTTGACTGACTTCTTTGTTAAAAATGGTCATACCGCCATAAAGGACTATCCTGTTGTTGCTAGATGGAGAGCTGATATGGAATTTACCATTGCTTCCATTGCAGATTTTCAACCCTGGGTATTAGAGGGTATTATTGACCCGCCTGCTAACCCATTAGTAGTCCCTCAGATGTGTATAAGAACAGGTGGAGAGTTCTCTGATATAGACAACATCGGAAAAACAGCTAGACATCTAACAAGCTTTGTTATGTTTGGTCAGCACTCGTTTAATTCAGAGAAACTGACTGGCGGCTATTGGATGGAT
>JAIVYO010000081.1:0-4647 GCA_048635405.1 Campylobacterales bacterium
GCTGATATAGATGAAGATAAATTAGGAATACTTGCTGATAATAATGGTGAAATCTCTGTCTCAAGAAGGAATGGTCTTATTGTTTTACAGAAAGGATGAATTTAAGTTGTTTTTTCTCATCAAAACCCTTATAAAAAACAACTCAAAACCTATTGCATGCTCAAAGCAGTAATATTTGATTTTGACGGAGTCCTGCACAACACGTTTGATTTTCATAGGGCTAAAATCAAGGAGTTTACAGGCAAAGATATCTCTGAAGATTGCTATAAGGACATCCATGACGGCAACTTCTACGAAAATAAGGATAATCTGATCAGGGATACGGACTGGTCAAAATATATAAAGTACATACATCCTGAACAGTCAAGGCTCAAGATAAAAGATGAGATCAGGGATGTGCTGAAAGAGCTGGGCAAAAAGTATGAGCTGTTTATAATATCCTCCGGCGGTGTAAAGAATATATCTGGCTGTCTTGGAAACAACGGCATATTGAATATATTTACGGAAGTTCTCGGCTTTGAGACCAATACATCAAAAATAGACAGTTTCAGGTCCATACTTAAAAAACATAGACTCTCCGCTGATGAGTGCATCTTTATAACAGACACTTTAGGAGATATAAAGGAAGCAAAAAGTGTAGGCGTCAAGACCATCGCTGTGGATTTCGGGTTTCATAGCAAGGAAAGGCTTAAGCGAGGAGAGCCGTATAGGATTATCTCCTGTTTCGGTGAGCTTATGGCTGTGATTGAAGATATGTCTGATGTGTGTGTTGTGCCTGAAATAAAGGATTAAGTTCCATGTCAAATGCATTTAAGCGGTTATGAGATATATATATTTTTAAAAATAGTGTGATTAACAGTTTGTATGGCTAAGACTGCATATTCTATTGAAAGCGAAGTCTGGAAGCTGTATGAAAAGGTTGAAGACAGAACAAGGCAAATATTGGATGATGAGTCTTGTCAGTTTCCTGGCAGCGAGCCTAGACCTGATGATGTTGTCATTGAATCAGGAGGGATCAGACTGATCGGTGCCTATGGGTTTAGCGGGCTTGTATATAACTGGCATTCTCTGGATGACTGGATTCTTGTAACTTTCAGGTCTGAGCCACCGGTGCCTCTTGACAGATATGGAGATTTGCTGCAGATTCTTGAAAATCATTATGGTGTGCCGACCAGGACTGAAAACAATAATCTTTTTTATGAGATTGCAATCGGGAAGAGAGAAATCAGGGATACTTATTTTTATGGCACTGTTGTTGATAATGCTGAGCCTATAATAAGGACATTGCTGTTGGGCATTGATGCGTTCTCATTTATGCCGGATATAGGTAAAAAGTGATTGGCATTGAAAAATGAGTCTGTAGTGTTTCTATGAAGATCTTATTCTGAAGATATATTTAAATTATTCGCAATCCTCTTCTTTTTTATGTCTGATGTGCTTTTAAAGATGTTTTGTGAAAGATATCCGCCTTTGGATCCGCATAATACTGAACGTTTGTCTACTTATCCTTACGGTGGAGGTGATTGGATTGAAAGGATTTATCTTGAACTTAATGAGAACATTTTTTCTGATCTGATAGAAGATAGCAGTGGTCCGCTTATTGTGCCAGAAGATATAGAAAAACTTGCAGAAAAAATATTTGATGACATTGATTATAAATTTTTTTATCATCAAGATGAAGGGTATATTATTTCTTTTAAGCTACCATCAGGTATGGATGAGTATTTTGAGAGTTATTCAGAACATATTATTTCTGTACAAGAACCATTTTATTTTCCAATAATAGCATTCTGGACAGGAAACCGTGGCAGCATAAAACTGCACGACAGGCAGAGAGATAAATATTTTCAGTTTGCAAATGAGCTTTATGATATCTTTATGGAAAATGCATTGCCCTTTGCGCTGGATAATCTGATGGACAAGTATCTTGATGAAATATACATTGAATCTGCTGATTATGAGCCAATGGATGTCGACATAACTTTTGATGTTGCGACAATTACCTTAAATGTACCTGTTGAGATGCTGAAAGAGTATCAGGAATTGAAAGGCAAGGATGGCGATATGCCTGAGCCTGCTGAGTTTTGGAAAGATACAAAGCTTGCCGAAAGATTAAAAGATTATGATGGAACATTTAATTTGCATAGAACATTGCCTGATGTATTGAAATGTTTAATGGGTCCTGTAAGCGGAATGTATCAGAGAATGCAAGATCCTGAAAGGATGAGGATGAAAATCTATGAGGTTCCGAATACTGAGATAGCTAATCAAAGTCTAGCTGGTACTCAGGTATCTTTAGAGATATTCTATACCTGATACTGCAAGACTGTCTTCTATTATCTTTTCTACGTTTGGAAGAAGGTCTAATCTCTTTATGTCCTTTATTTTAATCCATTCCGGCACTGTCTCATCGCTTGATCTGATTATGCCGGAAAAATCAGTGCAGAGGAATACTTTAAGAGAGAATCTTTTTGTACCGTCTTTTCTTTGGATATCAGCAGCATATGTTTTTGGTATTATGATCAGCTTATCTTTGTCTGCCTTAAGGCCTGTCTCTTCGCTGAGTTCTCTTATTGCGGCATCGATTTCACTTTCAGAATCATTTACTCTTCCTGCAGGTATGCCATATTTTCCATCCATGTGGCTTGATTCACCTGAATGTTTTACAAGAAGTATTTTGCTGTCCTTGAATATTATTATGCCTGCTGTTCTTATTGGATTTTCCATAATTATTTATAGCATATCAAAAGATTTAAATGTGTTTTTTAAGAAATTCGATTAAATACAGATGTTGTGAAATCTAAAGTTATGTACATAACTAGCAAGATAATGGTCATAAGCACGCCCAGATACAGGACATTTCTTGCCATTGACTTTTTTCCTCTTGTTAGCAGTATTAGATAAGCTATGCCTCCGCCGACGCAAGGTCCGAACGGACCGAAGAATAGCCCGGCAACAGGCAATGTAGACAACAGGATTTCAAAATCTTTTTTTTCCATTATAATCTATAAATGCTTTTTCATTTTTATATACTTTTGAGCATATGTTAGATGCATGGCAAGATTTAATCTCAAGCAGGCACTGATTGCAGGCTTTATCGCAGGCGTTGCTGCTTTTGTCGTCGGGTCTCTCCTTTATATGAATCCTCTGACATCCGGCATATATGAGCAGCACGGCGACTGGCCGGGGCTTAGGCCTATGGATTCTCTTGGCGGAGGACTTATCGGCTGGATGGCTCTGATGCTTGCCGGCGGTATCGTATCCACAATGATTGTAGCCATATTCTATGCTTATGTCGAGAAAGCAATATTTATTGAGACTGTCTGGAAGAAAGGGGCAGTGTTCGGGATCTTTCTATGGCTTGTAAGCACGCTTCCCAATGCGTATTATACCTGGCTGATGTATACATATCCTGTTGCTTTAAACCTGATTGAGCTTTTCAACGGATATGTTTACATATCCTGTTGCTTTAAACCTGATTGAGCTTTTCAACGGGCTTGCCGGCGCGATTGTCGCGGGGATTGTCATTGCTGTCGTGTATGACAAGAGAAAGGGTTAGGATTATTGAAAAGAAGGAATTATTCTCATTTCATTGCTGTTTTTAACATATCCTGAGCAAATTCTTCAATATATATAAGTGCTTCTTTGTATGCGTCAGGACCTTCAAAATATCTGCCACCATATCTTTCTTCATCGAAGAAATGGCTTACTGCAGAATTTACACAACCGGCTATATTTTCTGCAAGCCTGAAGTCGCTGCGGATGCCAAACACAGAGCCATAGTTTGATGCGAAATATCCTATTTCAGCAGAAACACCGTCGTCTAATGCGTGTCCTCCATCAAGAATAGCAATCATGAATTTTGCATGCGGTATCAGTGTGTCATAATTTACAGAAGGTATTATGTTTTCGTTGAAATTTTTCCAGAATTCTGTGAGTTCTTTAACAGACATATCATCGTTCAGATTAGATATGTCCAGATATTCATCACAAGACATGAAAGGGCATAGTGGCAAAACTCCAAGTTCTGTTAGATCCTTATAGAATTTCTCAAGAAAATATTTTCCGGGAACATTAAAACCAAGCTGGCTTCCTATATATGCAGGGACCATCAAGCCGGTTTCTGTTTCGACGAAGCCCTTTTCATCAAAAACATTCTCTAAAATCACTGACGGCTGTTTGTCTAATCCCATATTATCATCCCTTTAAAGTATTGAATGAAAAAGAATTTAAATATGATGTCAATGATGTTTTATCCTTTTTTCAATACTCAACCTGCATTACTTTAACTCCAAGCATTTTCAGCTCTTTTTCCGTCTCTGATTCAGGTTTATCTAAAGAAATTATCCTGCCTATATGGAAGCCTTTTATCCTGTATCTCCTTATAAGCTCGATAAGTTCGGCTCTTTCTATCTGTCCTGTCGAGAATATCATAAGAAGATTAAGCTCATGGTCCAATATGTTGTCTGACCTTTCAATTAGCTCTTTTGTTATGCATGGTTTGCCTTTTGAGAATGATACGGCTGCGACGAAATCGCTGCCGGTATTTATGGAGATATTCGTCTTCAATTAGAGAAACGCGGGGAGCCTATCGATCCACTCGACCTGCTGATTGCGGCTCATGCCTTAAGCAGAAATTTAGTCTTA
>JAIVYO010000082.1:0-4616 GCA_048635405.1 Campylobacterales bacterium
AGAAGATGACTTATGATGATGTTAAAGACATAAGAGAAAAGATACGGATAATTCTGGAATGAAATCTTTGGATGTTAAACCTTACCATTTCTCAAGGTCTTTCAGGATGTCGCCTTTTTTTCTGTCTTCGAAGTGGAGCTTTTCCAAGCTTTCTATCCTTTTCTCAAGATTCTTCAATGAACGTGATATTTCTACAAGCGCAATCCATATCTGTGATGTTGCCGGGTTATCTGAAGCCTTATATGCCTGCTTGTATGTCACTGTCTTTTTTGTGATATCTTTCAGGTCGTGCTTTGCCTGGGCGTCAAGCCTGTCTCTCCAGTCTTTTGGCATGGATATATCTGAATAGGTCAATACTTATTAACTTTTGCGTGGTATCACTTGAGGAGTTCCATGTCCTCGCCGCAGCAGACGAGAGTGCCGCCACCTACTTTTGTCACTTCTACTTCGTTTCCGCAGATGTTACACCTGTATTTTTCTCCTATGTCTTTTGTTGCCATGAATATATGCCTCATTATACACTTGTGCATTGAGATATAAATATGATAAAATTCCTCCAGTCGTACTAACCTTTATAAGTTTTTTTGAGACAATCTTTGTTATATCATTCTTTGTGGTCATCATGAAAGACGGAGATTTTGTAAATATTGATTTTGTAGGTCGCATAAAGGAGAGCGGCGAGATATTTGATCTTACTGATGAGGCTCTTGCCAAGGAGAGCAGGATATACAACCCTCAGACGAGATATGGGCCTATAACAATAATTCTTGGCGCCGGGCAGATACTGAAAGGGCTTGAGGACAAGGTCAAGAAGCTTAAGGCTAAAGAGACTGCTGAAGTTGATCTTGCGCCTAAGGATGCTTTCGGGAACAGGGATCCAAGGCTTATCAAGTTATTCAATACCAATAATTTCAGGAAGCAGAACATTGTTCCTGTGCCCGGGCATTTTATTGATTTCGGCGGGACTAAAGGCAAAGTGTTGAGCGTTGCCAGCGGAAGGGTAAAGATGGATTTTAACCACCCGCTTTCGGGTAAGACTTTAGCCTATAAGATTACTGTCAATAAGACTGTAACTGATAAGGATGAGCAGATACAGTCTATTATTATCTATTATACTGCTGCTGATGGGGCTGATGCCACTGTCACAGGCAAGAATGTGAAAATTACGCTTCCGTCCGGCTCAAATGTCTCTTCTGAGATAAAGGAGAAGATATCTGCCATGGTGACAAAACATGTAACCGGTGTGGAGAGCGTTGAATTTGCGGAAGTTTATGCTAAAAAGACAGGACAGTAAAAGTTGTCTACTGCAAGTAGCATAAAAGATATATTTAAATATTTTATCACACCACTAAAAATTAAGATTTGATATTTAGACGGAGAGTTGTTATATATGGAAGACATAATTAAGAATGCAGCTAACAGGGAGACTTCTAGGACCAAGAAAAGATCTAATTCAATTGATGATGAACTGAAGAAGATGCTTGACAAGAGGCTTGCTGAGATAAAGGTTGTCGGAACCGGCGGTGCAGGGAACAATACGCTTGCGCGCCTTGCTGAGATTGGCATTGACGGTGCAGATCTTGTAGCTCTTAATACTGATGCTCAGGATCTTTTGTATACTGATGCTGATGATAAGATACTTTTAGGCAAGGAAGTCACTGAAGGCCTTGGCGCAGGCGCCGATCCTATAAAAGGCGAGGCTGCAGCAAAAGAGAACAGGGACGATATAAAGGATCATCTTGAAGGTTCGGACATGGTATTTATAACATGCGGCCTTGGCGGCGGTACAGGCACTGGCTCTGCACCTATAGTTGCTGAGGTATCAAAGAAGGTCGGTGCGTTGACTATCGCTATCGTGACTCTCCCGTTTGCAATGGAAGGCCTGCAGAGACAGGAAAATGCAAAGCACGGTCTCAAGAAGCTTGAGGCTGTTGTTGATACTCTTATTGTCATACCTAATGACAAGCTTCTGGACATTGTTCCTGATGTTTCTATAGATGTCGCTTTCAAGGTGGCTGACGAGATTCTTGTGAACGCTGTCAAAGGCATAACTGAGCTTGTTACAAAGCCCGGGCTTATTAATCTTGACTTTGCAGACATAAAGACTGTAATGGGTGAGGGTGGCCTTGCTATGATTGGCATGGGCCAGAGCGATACTGAGAACAGGGCTGAAGAGGCTGTGCTCAAGGCGCTTTCTAATCCGCTTTTAGATGTTGATATAGACGGTGCTGACGGCGCGCTTATCAATGTTGTAGGAGGCGGTGACCTTACGCTTAAGGAGAGCCAGGAAGTTGTCAATGCTGTGACTTCAAGGCTGTCTCCTGATGCAAAGATAATCTGGGGTGCACAGATGCAGAAAGACCTTGGAGATTCTTTGAGAGTCATGGTGATCGTTACCGGTGTCAAGAGCCCTCAGATATTCGGGACTGAGATATCTGCCCAGAAGGAAGGCACAAAGCAGATTGAGAAGGATCTTGGGATTGAGTTTATTTAGATTCTTTCTTTTTTTCGTTTTTTCTGTATTATCTTTTTGAAGATATTCCCTTTTTATATTTTCCCGTCAAATCTTTGTGTATGCCAAGATTAAACTCTATGAAAAGAAAGTTTTTTGCCACTTTTTTGTTTTCTTTGTTGGCATCTGTTGCCGGCATAGTTCACGGCATCTTTTTTGATATGGATATTTCGCAGCTTTCGAGGTTTACAGCGGAAGGGTTTGTCCTGACATTTGCTGTTCTTTTTCCGTCGCTTCTGTTTCTTGAGTGGATATTTGACCTTGAAGACAAGGAAGAGTTTAAGGTTTTAGAAAGTAGGATTGGGAAGTTGGAGAAGAATATGGTGAAGATGTCGTCCTGACTTTTTTAGATAAATTTATATAAATTCGTTATTTAATTCAGTACATTAAGGTTATTGTCATGGCGGAGTCTAAGATTTCTGAGAAAAGATGGGAAATGTCTTTTGAGCCCGAGATTTATAAGAAGTGGAAGAAGGACAAGGCTTACAGGTTTGATAAGGGTTTGAAGAAGAAAGTATATTCTATTGATACGCCACCGCCTTATGTGAACAGCCCTATACATATGGGCCATGCAACGACTTATGTTCTTATGGACATGTTTGCGCGGTACAAGAGAATGAAAGGGTTCAATGTGCTTTTTCCTCTCGGTCTTGACCGGAACGGCCTGCCTATTGAGATGGCTGCCGAGAAGAAGTTTGGCGTCAAGCTGACTGAGACCAAAAGGGAGAAGTTCCTTGAGTACTGCAGGAAGATACTTGCAGAATCGTCTGATATATCTATTGAGTCATTTCTTCGTCTTGGGATAAGCTTTAACTCGTGGGAGCTCGGGACTGAGGTGGGGGATATGTACCATACAGATTCTGATGATTACAGGACTCTTACGCAGAATACTTTCATCGATCTCTGGAAGAAAGGGCTGATATATGAGGATAAGAGGATAAACAACTGGTGCCCCGGGTGACAGACGACTATTGCTGACTGTGAGATTGAGTACAAGGATATCTCTACATTTTTTAATGATATCAGGTTTACGGTGAAAGAGACTGGCGAGGAGATTGTCATCGGCACTACAAGGCCTGAGCTTGTGTGCAGCTGCGGCATGGTCATTTTCAATCCTGATGATAAAAGGTACAAGCATCTTGACGGAAAGACTGCTATCACTCCTGTATTCGGTAAAGAAGTACCTATAAAGGCACATCCTTCTGCTGAGATTGAGAAGGGTACAGGGCTTGTGATGATGTGCTCTGCAGGAGACACGACAGATATCAGGTTCTTCCGTGAGATGGGGTTAAAGCCTGTGATATCTATTGATAAGGACGGGACGATGAATGAGAATGCAGGGTTCCTAAAAGGGCTCAATGTCAGGGATGCAAGGCTTAAGATGGTCGAGAAACTCAAGGAGGAAGGGCTTCATGTCAGTGCCAAGAGGACAACCCACAGGACGCCTGTATGCGAGAGATCTAAGGATGAGGTTGAATTCATTGAGATGAGCGAGCTTTACCTCAAACAGGTGGATTTCAGGAAGGACATGGTCAAGATTGCAAAAAAGCTTAATTTCTATACTGAAAATTCAAGGAAAATACTTCTTGACTGGATAGATGGGGTGAGCATTGACTGGCCTATATCCAGGAGGAGATATTATGCTACACCTATACCTTTATGGTATTGTAATAACTGCGGTGAGGTCATTGTTCCTGAGAAAGGGAAATTGCATAATCCGTGGAAAGAGAAGTGCCCTGTCGGGAAATGTCCTAAGTGTGGGGCTTCTGATTTTAAGGGTGATGAGAGGGTGTTTGATACATGGTTTGATTCCTCTAACTCGCCGCTTTATATATTGAAATATTCAAAGGATGATGCTTTTTTCAAAAAGTCTATGCCATGCTCGCTTCGTCCGCAGGGAAAGGAGATTGTCAGGACATGGCTATATTATACGCTTCTTAAAGGTTATCTTCTTTTAGATAAGCCTATCTTTGAGGATGTGTTTGTCCATTTCCATATACTTGATGATAAGGGCATCAAGATGTCCAAGTCGCTGGGCAATGTGCTTGATCCGCGGGATATCCTTGACAGGTTCGGTGCTGAGCCGTTCAGGCTTTTGGCTGCT
>JAIVYO010000083.1:0-4464 GCA_048635405.1 Campylobacterales bacterium
GGCAGTTAAAGCATCAATATCTATTACATCGGCAGGCGTAGCGCAAGCTGCATCTTCTGCAATCAGAAAAGTTAAATCACCTAAATTAGTATTTTTATCACATTTAATCCAGAGTATAACTTCATCATCGGCACTCATATCAACGGCTCCAAAATCTTCGGTAGCAATTTTAGTTCCGGCTGCCACGCTGGCAGGAACGTATATTTTGACCGATCCATTCCCAAATTTATAATCTTCATTATCTAATATGCTTATACATTCCCCATGAGATACCCAATTATCCTCACAATCCTCTAAAACAACTACTGTCCTAGCCGCCCATCCTGTAGCCGGATCCCAAATAACGGATCTTAATAAATCTCCGAAATTATCCGGATGCACTTCAAGTTCTACCGGGCCACCAAAAGTTTTTAATCCTTGGTAGGAATGTGGCTCATCAACTACCCTGCGATGGGCTTTTGATAATATTTCCTCAATATCCTGGATTATTGCCTCATTATTCATAGTCCATACTTTAGTGGCCGGGGCGGCTACAGTTCCCCAGGTTGTTTCCTTCTTGTAGGCAATATGGCCTCTTTCTGCTTGTGTCATAATTTATCATCTCCTTTCTTTTACGGATTATATCCGCTGAATATATTTAACTAAACTAACAGATACCCGAAATCTGATACCTCCTTTTGACCCGAATACAAATTTAGAATATCCTAATTCGCCCTGGTAACTATCACCATCTAAAGGTCCGGAAGCCGATTTTATATCATCCCTTAATGCTGTCCTTACTGATTCTGTTAAGGTTACAAGTTGCCTAGTATTTGCTACCGTATCCTCAAATTTAACAAAGACAACAATTTCTATTGTATACGCCTCATCCCTGACCGTCTGTCTTGCTATTACCGGAAAATCCTCATCTAACAGAGAAGGGACCCCTACACAAATAACCGGATAGGCGCTATAACTGCTTTGATCGTTTTCATAGATCCCTTTGCAATTAGTATAATCTGCCGGCGTTCCAATAATGGCCGCTTTTAAAACTGCTATAACTTTATTTATAGTATTTTGTAAACTCATAATATTTTTTCCTTTATCTTCTCAGGATTTTCTTCAAAAATTACTTGACATTTTTTATGATTGTGGTGTTTATCAAACCCTATTTTGACATCTTCAAAACACTCTTTTGTAGTAATTATTGCTAAATCGCAAACCCGCGCTATACTCTCCCCTATTTTTTGATGAACCTGTTTTGACGCGCTTCCAAGCTCAATCAAGCACGGCATTACAATGATTTTTTTGGCATTGGGCCATACTCGCTCTATATAATCCAAATGCGCTATAACGCTATCAGGATTTGCCGAATAAGTCGCGTCAATGATATTCAAGCCATTTATTCCTTTTTTAACCTGTGGCCAGGGTTTAATTTTCTCTTTAGCTCTGGCGATTTCCTGTTCTGTCATTCCCAATTCTTTTGCCACTTCTACTGATCCGGCAATATTTTCTGAATCAATTAAAATTGGAAGATATCAACTTAGATATAAAGTCAATAATAGAAGAAATAAAACTCTGAGAGTAATGGTATCCTCAGCTCTTCCACCATGTCTTCTTCTTATCTGCCTCTTCCTTTTTCTTCTTGGCGTATGCCGCCCAGTCTTTCTTGAGAAGCTCGGCAGATGCCTTGACAGTAGACTTCGTATTTCCCGCACCGGCAGTATTGCCGACACCGACAAGCAATATATTTTTGGCCTTGCTTTTCTTCACATACTTCCTGACCAGGTCCTGTGCAGGTCCGATAGAATCAAATATACTTTTCTTCATAGGGATAGATGCCTCTACAAAGCCCTGCTTGATTATTATCGCATCCACAGGTATCTTCCTGTCAGTTATAGACTCCTCAATCTTAAACCTCTGGACACCGACGCCGCCCATAGGCACGCCCACACCTTCAGCCACAGTGCCTGTCTTCTCGCCTTCCATCTTAGCGGCAGCATCAATCGCGATTATGTAGTCTATCTTATGCTTGGCAATGACTCTCTTGACACCTTCTCCCTGCTGCCCGAGCCGCGACTCAGGCCCTTTGGACTTCATCACAAAGACTTTCTTGCCTTCTATTTTCTCTTCGCTCATCACAACATCCTTGACAATCTCAGTTCCTTCCTTTGTCTTGAATGAGGCAGCTATCATAGGCCCGATAGTATCTCCGATAGGTATCCCGTTGGCAAGTGCACGAGTCGCCTTGACCTGCGCCTTTGCAATCTTCATGAGAAGTGGCAGCTGCATCTGGAGTATCATGGCGAACTGTAGGTTGTTTGTCTTCTTTGTCATGATTATGAAATGCCTGACTATCTTGAATATCTGCATCGCCCCGAGAGCCCCTTTCATGCCCATCATGACATTAGGGACAGTATCAGCTTTCATCTTCGGGTCAAGCTCAAGAGCGAACTCCTCAAATTTCCTTTCACTCTCGTTTATCACAAAATCCAGCTTGTTGATGATTCCTGCCGGGTCGAGATTGACAGGCTCTGTGATAAAGAAATCCATGAAATGATTGAGCTTTTCTTTCATCTCTTTTGTAGGCTTTGAACTTACCCTTTTCAGAAGTATGGATTCTGCCTTCTTTGCATATCCTTCAAGCTTCTTCATCTCTGTCTCAAGCTTGTACATCATCTGCCACATGTAAAGCTTCGGGCCGAATATGAACAGCAGCACGAAGAACAGAAAAGACCAGATATCACCTTGCATCAACATAAGAATCACTTTGCCAAAAATATAAACAGTAATAAAAAATCGTGATGAACCTTTATATAGGTATACTAATCGTTCTGTAATTTTTAGGATTTATAGTCCGGTCGGCGCATCAATAAACACAGTATCAACACCAGACTTTTTTGCAACAACTTTTGACAGCGCCTTCACACCGACAGTCTCGGTCGCATAATGCCCCGCAGCAACCATGTTTATACATGCGTCCTTTGCGATAAGATAAGTGGAATGCGAACCCTCACCTGTCACAAAACAATCAATATCTTTCCTGAGCGCATCAAGAACATCATACTGCGCCCCGCCTGAGACGAATGCAACACTTTTTATCTTTTTCTTGCCGAAACCAAACACACGGCATCTTGTATCCAGCTTCTTTTCAATATCCTTTACAAGATCCTTTAAGCCTGTCTCTTCTTTTAGCTCTCCCCAATACCCGTCCGTAAACTTGCCCTTGACAAAGACGCCAAACATCCTGCACAGCTCAATATTATTCCCGACCTTTTCATGCACATCAAGAGGGATATGCGCTCCATAGAGAGAGATGTCGCTCTCAACAAGTATCTTAACCATTTTTTTTACATGATGTGTTATCGGGAATGGAGATATCTTGCTCAGAAATCCGTGATGCACAATGATCATATCAGCCTTTTCTTTCCTTGCTTTTTCAATAACATCCAAAGATGAGTCAACAGCAAAAGCAATCTTCTTTACCTCATCCCTGCCTTCAAAGATAAGCCCGTTGTGGAGATACTTGTCTTCAACCTCATCAATCTTCAGGTACTCATCCAGAAACGCAACAATATCTTTTCTTTTCACCATGAATGTTTATTGTGTATTCTCTTTTATATCTTTTTTACAGTTCCAAAGCTTACCACTCTCTTTCAATAATAGCCCTTAACCTGTCCATAGAGCCGTCGCTCACAAGCTCAAGGCTTATAGGCGTTATAGATATCCTATGCTTCTTTCGGGCTTTTCCCCGAGCAAAAACAAATGTTTATATGTACTGAACCACTGACGCATAGTAATAAAATTTAATAGGTGAAAATGATATGGACATGAAAAAGATAATGCTTGCATTGCTGATTGCAGCTTTGGTTGCGCAGCCGGCATTTGCAGTAAGTCTAAGTGAAGATGTGTTTTCTCAGCAGGGAGAGGATGTATTTACTCTTCTGACAGAGACAAACAATGTGGGATACCCTGCATATTTTGAGGCAGAAGTTCCCATTGGAGCTACATACCATATAGATTTCGGTGACGGAAAACACATAATCCGTGACAGCACAGGCACCGGGATTGAGAGCATCAGCCATTGGTACATGGACGCAAATTATAAGGGTTATCAGGCAAAGATAAATATTGTTGACCCTTCAGTTGGTTATGATATAACATCATATTCTGTTGAAGTGCCTGTATGGATTCCTGGAGATACCAACGGAGACGGAAAGGTGAATGATGTCGATTTTAACAATGTCAGGAAGGCTATCCGAAAGTCAGGCACAGGCCATGGCACATACAAGGACGGCGCAGACCTCAATAATGACGGAAAAGTAAATGTCATTGACCTTATCATCGTTGTGACAAACATGGGAAATTCAATATAGATCTTTTGTTTTTTGATAGGGTTTTAGTCCCTATTTTCTTTTTTTAAATTCTCTATCGGCACAGGACACTATTTTACTCCGGAAAATATGTTTATAGGCCAGGACAGCT
>JAIVYO010000084.1:0-4464 GCA_048635405.1 Campylobacterales bacterium
CTCGTTACCTTTGAGGACACGCACAGAGATCCTATCCACAAGCAAAAGGCCTGCCTCAAGGTTCAATATGCTCATCTGCACCAGCACAGGGCGCCCGGCAGCGTAAGGCCCAAAGTCTTCAAGCCCGATCTCAAATGAACCGCTGAAGTTCATCGAGCTGTTCGAGTCTTTCACGAGAAAGACCCCTCCACTTAATGAGGCATGCGACATCCCACTTACAAACTCTTCAGACGCTTTTTCAACAGCGCTTATGCTGACTGTCATAGGCTCTTTGATGCTACCCTGGAATTTCAGGAAGACATTCAAAGAATAGGCGATCAATACAAGGCTTATCCCAAGAAGGATCACATAACTTATGCTATTTGAGGCTGCCCTTACCATACCCTTACCTCGATACTCTTAAGACCTTTATCAAAGAACACCCGTCGCACAACGATACTATCGCCTCCAAGGTATTCCTGGCCAAAGTACTCTTTGTCAATGCGCACCTGTGCATTTTGCGCATCCCAGCGAAACGTGCCCTTGACAACAGAATCTGCTATTGCATCGGCCCGCAAGATGAGCAGCTTTGTTGAGATCTCCTTATCGACTATCCTGCCAAACGAGATTATAGAGAAGCTTACAAGAAGAATGCAGATGCATACCAAGACAATGACAAGCCCTTCCTCGCCTGGAAAGATCACCCTGCAACCTCCAGAACATACAATCCGCCTTTTTTCCAGGTCCTGAGCTCTCCGTTAGCAGGAACCTCCGCGATCATGGAGGCGTTTATGAGCACAAGGCCGTCCGAGACAGAGAGTTCCATCTCGACCGGCTTTGTCCCGTACAGATAGAACCTGGAATCAAGGAACATCGTGGTGACAGCACCGTTCCGTTCATACAGGTCAAAAGCCTTCTCTATCCTGTGCGCAGTAAGCAAGACAAATGTCTTTTCCTGTTTTTCTTTCAGAAGACCAGAGAGTTCAACAGCATAGCTGGTCACCAAAAGAAAAACAATAAGCAGCAGTACCAAGGAGAAGACCATGTAAATGCTGTTCACCCCTTTATTATTCCTTGATAACAGCGCTTTCATCACTCTCCTTTTCAATGATAACAGAATGCGCTCCCGCTCTTTCGAGGAGGTCACTTGGGATAAAGGCAAGCCTGACGCTTACATATCTTTTGATCTCATGTCCATTAAGCACAAGGCTGAAGATCCATCCATCCGCAATGGGCTCAAACCTTGGATCCGAGACCCCTTTCGGGATATTCAACTCTACCCTTTCCTGCGAGCCGACAGGCAATAGCTCAGCGATGTAAAAAATAGAGTCCAGTGAGGATTCTAATGCAGAGCTCTGGAAAAAGCTGCGGCTGATCCGGATCTCTTCAGCAGCTGTCAGGACCATGCCACCAAGCAGGACAGATGACAGCAACAGGAACGCGATCGTTTCATGCATCCGGCATCTACTCTACAGCGCCTGCAATTTGTGTCGTAAGGTTTTTTATTGCATCAACAGGGGATTGACTTGTTCCTGTGATGTTTACAACCACTTTGCTTGCGCTAAAGGCGTCATAAGACATCTTTATTGCAACGCTGGCAAGAACAAGCGAGACCGAGATGAAGATGATCTTCACCACAGAGGTCTCTAGTCCTCTCCTATTTCCTCTATACAGAATTTTTCCAAACACGCAAACCACCAGAGTATATTTATACCTTGCCAATAATAAAGTTTTCCATGCTTATCTCAGGCTCCTCTTCACAGGAACTCGCAAGAAAGATCGCTGCAGAACTGAACGAAGAACTGATCCAGGCAGAGACAAAGAAGTTCCCTGACGGCGAACTCTCCGTGCGCATTGAACAGGATATCACAGAACCGGCGGTCGTGATACAGAGCCTGAACCACCCGCAGAACGATAACCTGGTGGAACTTCTTTTCATACTCGATCTCCTGGCGCTCAAGGGGGTCAAAAAGATCGCATGTGTCATACCCTATTACGCATACGCAAGACAGGACAAGGTGTTCAAGAAAGGAGAGCTTGACTCTGCAAGGACGATAGCAAAGATCCTCAAGGATTCTAATGTCTCATATGCCGTGACCTGCGACCTGCACTTCCAAAGGACAGAGGGCGAGTTCGACCTTTATGGGATACCAGCATACAATGTGGCCGCAGGCGACCTGCTTGTGGACAAAGCAAAGCAGGAGTTCGGGGACGTGACAGTGATAACCCCTGATGCGGGCTCAGCAGAGCAGGCAAAGGCGGTCGGAGGCGTTTCTCTTTCAAAGGAAAGGCTGACAAGCTTTGAAGTAGAACTCTCCGGAGAAGTGGATGCCACAGGGAAAAATATACTGCTCCTTGATGATATGGTCACCACCGGCGGGACAATGATAAAAGCCCTGAAGCTGATGAAAGAAAAGGGAGCGGCAAAGACGATCGCTGCCTTCACCCACGCGGCGTTCGTGGGCGATGTCTCGGACAGGCTTAAAGCATCAGCAGACTCAGTGATCGCAGCAGACACGATACCATCTGAGTTCGCCAAGGTCACGGTCTCAGAAAAGATAGCAGAGGCGATAAAGAAATGGAAGACCTGAAAATAAAGGCGGCAAAACACGCAGCAAGGCTGGTGAAGAATGGGATGTTCATAGGCCTTGGGAGCGGCTCGACCGCGATGCATTTTGTCAGGGAGGTGGCTGCCCTAAAACTTGATGTCATAGGGATACCAACATCAAGCGCAACAGAAAAACTCGCGCTGGAACTCGGGATACCCTTGTCAACCCCGAACAAGCACACGCGTCTTGACCTTGCTGTTGACGGGGCCGACCAGATAGACCCGGACCTGAACCTCATCAAAGGCGGCGGCGGCGCTTTGACAAGAGAAAAGATCGTGGCTTCTCTCACAGACAGGTTCCTGGTCATAGCAGACAAGACAAAGAGAGTAAAGCGTTTTACCTTCCCTGTTGCAGTCGAATGTCTTGAATTTGGGGAGCAGAACGTAAAGAAAAGACTTGAACTACTGGGCGCGGAGGTTGAAAAGCGCGGCATTCTAACAGACAATGGGAACCCGATACTTGACGCCAGGTTCCCGGAGATACCTGATACCGCGAAACTTGAAACGATAATAAACAATATACCCGGAGTGATAGAGAATGGGCTGTTCCCGGCAAGTTATGTTCACAAGGCATATATCGCTGATGAGGAAGGGGTGTGTTTTGGTTGTTTTTGTACTGGCATGAATTCGTCATCTTGCGTCAACGACCCCGGATGCCGCTTTGCTCTGTACGGGGCATCAAAGAGGATGCTCAGGATTTTTATTAGCCTATAGTATTCTAATAATTTTTCTTAATAATAATAATAATACAGAAAAGGTAAAAAAAATCAAATGTACTAGGGATGAATGCAAATCAGAGTTTCTTATGGTCAGGGCTTTTGTTTGTGTATAAGAATTTTTGTAATGATAAAATTCTTTTCAAATTCAAAGAGTTGTGATGTAGATAAAGGCGAGGAATCATAATTAAAATAAAAATCTTCGTCTCCCACAAAATTAAAAGTTTGTAGATTGATTTTTTTATAACCATATTTATACAATTTATTTTTTGAACCTTCATGAATGCAATTAAGTATAAATAACGCTGCTAATGATTCAATAACATTAAGTAAATTTCCATCTTTTTTATTATCGAAACCATCATGTTTTACATGATTATATGCAATCCACCATTTTTGGGTTTTTTTTTGCCAATCTTCAAATGGTTGAATAACTTCATCTGTTTCCAAAATTTTTACTTTTTCATGGCTAATATGAATTTCGGTTTCTATTTTTTTATAGTTAGTAATATTCAATTCGTCTTTAGTCTTTCCAGAATTATTCTTTTGAACAATATCCCAATTTCTAAAAAATATATCTACTTGGCTTCCTATCCTGACTAACAATTCACTAAGTTTTGGTGAAAATATTTGTTCCCTATCTTTACCCAAATAATAATCAATCGTGATATTTTTTAAAAAATCAACAAGATCATCTTCAAGTATTCGATATATTTTCAAACTATATCCAGATTTGTACATATCCTTTGGCATAATTATATTATTAAAAAGTTAGTCAACCTAATTATGTCTTTGTATTCATTCAAATAGCATACAGCCTCTTTATATCATATCTCTGATAGTGTCGGACTGACCATCACCTCTTATTCATGTCCATAGATATCATTTTCACTACTTCATTAATTAATACAATTATTAGATATTTTCTAATTCTATTCTACAGACTTGTACAAAAAATTGTAAATATTTATTATTCTAATTGAAGATATTATATCAAAAATTGTGCGCATATTTTTTGAAAAAAATAAAAACTAATTGGATTCCAAACTCAAAACCGAGTATAAACCTGCCATTTCGCAGTCAATGACCCCGGATTTCGCTATCGCTCAAATCCGAGGCATCTGAAGGGTGCATCTAATAAAATTAAAAAATAGTTTTTAT
>JAIVYO010000085.1:0-4242 GCA_048635405.1 Campylobacterales bacterium
ACGCCAGGAGAGAATATAATGGAAGGCGGTGCGCCTTTTGACGGAAGGAAATACCGGACAGGTCCGGGCGTAACTATTGAGGGCGTCTATACCTTGAGAAAAGAGCTTGACAGGAACGGTTTTGAAGATGTGAAGATTGTGCTTACTTCGGGTTTCGGAAATGTTGAAAAGATCCGCGCGTTCAACAGGGCTGAAGAAGAGCTTGGGATACAGCTTTACGACAGCCTTGGCGTCGGAGGCATATTTGATGCAAGGATGTCAACTGCTGATATCGTGGCTGTAGGCGATGACCCGTCCAATATGCGCGAGATGCACAAGGTGGGGCGGCCTGCAAGACTAAATCCTTTAGTAAGGAGGGTTGCATAAATATTTTGTTTTTTTTGAATTTGAAAGTGTATCAGATACACTAAAATGAGGTGAGAGATATGGATGAAAAAAAAGAAGGATATGTGAAGGCTTTGCTTGTCGTTGACATGGTCAATGACTTTGTTGACCAGGAGCGCGGGAAACTTGTGGTCCCGGGCGCTGATGCGCTTGTCGGCCCGATGAACAGGCTGATTGAGGCAGCGTATGAGAATAATGTGAAAGTGTTCTACATATGCGACAGCCACGCGCCGGATGACAGGGAGTTTGAGAACTGGGATCCGCATGCAGTCAAAGGCACCTGGGGCGCTCAGCTTCCAGAAGAGCTGTTATATGATAAGGAGAAGGGGACTATTGTCGAGAAGACAACAATTTCCAGTTTCTATGAGACAGATCTTGAAGAGAAGCTTGAGGAATACGGCATCCAGGAGATATATGAGGTCGGTGTAGTCACAAACATATGCGTCCTTATGGCCGGCGCTGAAGCGTTGTTTAGAGACAATGGTGTCAAAAAAGCCACTGCGGTGAAAGATTGTGTCGCTGCGCTTCCTGACGAGACCGGAAGATATGATGACAATGACTATTTCTTCAACAGGCAGGCAGGCCTGCTCAGCATAGATGTGGCAGGGCTTGAGGAAGCTATAGCGGCGATGAAGAAGTGAAGTTTAAGAGGTGTATGGGAATGAGAAGGATATATAATACAGATATAAGGGATCCAAATGGTCTGGTGATGCTGAGGGAACAGTATCTTAGGGATCCCTTTTCTGTCCTTGATATGGACAGAGACGATTTTGAATCTGTAAGGAAGAGGATTGAAATCTTCTACAGGCACCAGCTTGAAGTTTCCGGAACTGACGGATATGTCATCGGGCTCAGCGGAGGCATTGATTCATCGCTTGTGGCGACACTTGCTGTTGATGCTGTCGGGGCCGACAATGTATATGGAGTTATAATGCCGTCAAGATATTCCAATGAAGAGGACATATCAATTGCTGCTGAGCTTGCTGAAAATCTTGGGATGAAGACAAATGATTATCTTCAGACGCAATCTGTGTTTGACCCAATCTTCAAGTTATTGATTGGAGTGGGGCAGACCAGCCCTGATCAGGATATACAGAGGATCAAGGAGGGGAACATACAGGCAAGGATGAGGATGATAATACTGCGCGACATCGCAAAGAACAGGAACAGCCTTGTTCTCGGAACTACAAACAAGTCAGAGGAACTTATGGGTTATTTCACTATTGGAGGAGACGGGGCAGGCGGCATTGACAATGAAGGCATATGCGAACTGCACAAGACGACAGAGAGGATATTTGCCGGATATCTTGGACTTGACGAGATGATAATTGCAAAGGCACCCACTGCAGGACTGTGGGAAGGCCAGACAGATGAGGATGAGCTTGGGATGAGCTATGAGAATCTTGACCTGGTACTTGCCGGTCTTGAGCTTGAGGTTGAAAGGGGAAGGATTGTTGATGCTATCGGCAGAGATGATATAGGCCAGGAAGAGGTCGATAAAGTCGCAAGGCATATGGATAAGATAGGCTATAAGAATAAGCCTGCTCCACGGCCCTTCTTCTTTCTGTAATTATGGGTGATATTATGGAAAGTAAATATCACAACCGCACTGTTGACATCTACAAGGTGTGGGAGATTATAGAGAGCATGAGACCTGACGGGGGTTCTGCTGAGGATGTCTCTTTTGATAATCTTCTGGATATGTCAGACTACAAATGCAAAGAACATACGGTTGATGTTGTTGTTGAGCTTTATGTGAAAGGGGTGTTTGAGGGGCTTGTGCTTGTGAAAAGGGGACGCGAACCGTTCAAAGGATGGTGGGGGCTCCCGGGAGGCCATGTGAACTATGACGAGGTTGACCCTTCAGGGAAATATCTTCCGACCGCTCATGCAGCATTAAGAGAGGCATGCGAGGAGACTGGCCTGGAGGTACATGGCCTTTCCTATCTTGACCATTACAACAACTGGGGCAGAGATACCAGCCAGCAGAGGATAAATACAGCTTTTATCGGGCATTCGTATGTTGAATCTGTTGAAGATGTCGTTGCCGGCGATGATGCGGTCGATGTCATGGTTGTCAGGTATGAGGATGTGCCCTGCAATCTTGCTTTCGATCACAATGAAATAATAGAATATGCGAGGGAGGTAAGCAGGAATTCAGCGTCCCTTTCCTTTCTTATATAAAGATTATAGATTCATTTATCCTATGATATACCTTATCGGGACATCGCATATCGCAAAGGAGAGCCTTGAGAAAGTAGATAAGAATATTTCTGAGAAAAAGCCGGATCTTGTGGCTGTCGAACTTGACCTTGCAAGGCTCCAGGGACTGATGCATAAAAAGAAAGGGAAGATACGGCTGCCTTTATTCCAGAAGGTGATTGTCATGCTTTTGCAGAAGATGCAGGATACGCTTTCCAAAGAGACTGGCATATTGCCGGGGCAGGAGATGCTGGATGCTGTCAGGCATGCGAAGAAGGCTGAGGCCCGTGTCGCGCTTATTGACCAGAGGATTGATGTTACTATCTCTAAACTTATGAAAGCTATGGGCCTAAAGGAGAAGGCAAAACTTATGGCATATCTTGTTATGGGCTTTTTGGGCATTGGAGCTTCCAAAATGTTGCCTGCTGAAAAAGGCATAGACCTTAACAAGATACCTGAGGATGAATTCATAGAGTATGCTATGGAGTATATGGAGTCTATTTTCCCTTCTATCTATAAGGTTTTAGTATCTGACAGGAACTGGTACATGGCGCATAACTTGATGAAGCTTTCTTCGAATTTTGATACTATCATCGCTGTTGTCGGCGCGGGGCATGTCAGGGGCATCAAAGAGCTTTTGGAGAAGGAAGATGCTGAAGTTGAGGTTCTTTGAAAAAAGTTATAAAGTTTGATTTTGATGTTATTATATAAGGCAGTGTATTTGTCTAACTGATATACAGCCACCTGAACGAAGTGAATGGTGGTTTAAATGATTAACCTTAAGCCAGGTCGAAGTAGTCTAGCCCGGTAAGGCGGCGGTCTCGAAAACCGTTGTGCTCACGCACCCGCAGGTTCAAATCCTGCCTTCGACGCTTTTTTATTTTTATTTAAAATCAATTCAAGAAAGAATTAAATGTCTTAATCTACGGGTTTCATCACAGTAAGATCACTTTTATGAGTACTATAATCTATTGCTATATCTATTATCCCTTTGATAGAATTATATGAACTGCTTAAATTTAAAGAATATTTAACCCTATACTTATCTTCTTGTTCCGGGACGGGTTTAATTATCTCTGCATCAATATTTAATGCATTCAGAATCAAAAGATGTTCAAAAACAGTATGTTGGACAATAGAACTGATATTTTTATCAAAGTCTTTCATATAATAATTAGCCATCTGTTTTGGATATTCTTCATTCGCCTTTTCAACTTTATCCTTATAATATTGAACTAATCCATCTATAGTTGAACATTCCTGGGATTTGTTGATAAAACCGCTGGTTCTTTCAGGCGCATCACCCCAAAACTGACTTCCGATACCTTCAACCCGGTTTTGCCCAGGGTACGATATTTCATGTTGGGAGTCTTATTCGTCTTGGGTGAAAGCCCCTTTTTCTTTCCAAAGGCGGGCTTTGCGACGTGCCTTCCTCAAGTCAACCGGCGTGCTGGCCGCTGGCCTGCCTCTGGCGCGGCCGTCCGTGGCCGGAGCAGCGAAAGAAACCCTGGCGCTAAACGGTGGGGCCGAGGCGGGCGAACGGCCGTGGTCTGTCGGTTATGCCGAGGCAGACATTACGCCGGCGCCGGGGCAAGTCCAGATGCGCGGTTTCGGCAGCGAGCGATATGCCAAGGGTACCCTGGCATATCGCTCGCA
>JAIVYO010000086.1:0-4284 GCA_048635405.1 Campylobacterales bacterium
CTCTGAAAAATAAACAAGAATTTTCACAAAGAAGTTTTAGAAGATATTTTTAGTTATTTAAAGATTAGTATTTAACACCAAAACTTTAATAATCCTTAAAATACTTCTTATTTCATGTTAGAAAAATTAGGAGAAGTTTTAAGAAAAGCCACAGATAAAATAGCAAATGCTATATTTCTAGATAAAAATCTTGTTGATTCAATTATCAAAGACCTGCAGAGATAGTATACCAATCTGATGAAGAATCTACATTATTTGACCTATATGCTTCAAGCTTATCAAAAAGCTGTTTAGGCATATCTTTGAAAGTGAGGCTGATTAATCTTTTAGGCCTGATACTATTCCAATCAAACAATATAACATCAATAATATCTAAAGATGCAGGTGGCATACCCTCTATTGTCCTGAAATGGAAAAGATCTGGCAATGAATACTCTTTTTTTCGAAGTGGAAAATACTTTTGATTTTTATATTGATGCTTATCACCATCGTCATCGATCTTTAAAATACTTGTGCAATCAGGGATATCACTAGAATTGACTAACTTGTCCAACACATCCAATAAATCGTCCTTAAATAAACGTGTTGCAAAACCGTTATCCTGCGCGATCTCTAAAGAAGATGCAGGTTCGGTATCTGATGCGCCTAAATAAATATTATTAACATACTCATTTCCGGTAGCATCAGGAATGTTGGCATTATATACAATTCTTAAGAGGCTTATAGAATACCTTAATATATCATTAACTGGACATTTTACTGATTCTTTGCTTATAGAAACATTTTTCATAATCTCTTCAGCCATTTAATCACTATCATTTAATTAAATGGAAAAATTAATAAATCAATCGATGAACTCTTTTCTTGCGATCTTGCCGGGAAGGTATTCTTTTGCGACGAACTCAAGGCTTTTTGATGCCAGTGCCTGCTGCTCTATCCTTGCGCCTTTTGAGAGCATGCTCTTGAGCTCTTTTATCCACTGCGGCTTGTTGAACCATTCGTACTTAAGAAGCTGGTTGACCCTTTTCCTGTCCACATCCTTGAGCTTTTCTGTAACTTTTTTGAGTTCATACTTGTCAATGTCTGCCATTGTCATGCCGAGGAACCGGCACTGCGGCGTCGCCAGGCGCTTTGACTCGTAGGCAAGGTTCATGGAGCCTGTCTTTACGACAGAGTATATGTAATATCCCCATGGGTCGCCGTCTGTGAAGACATATACGGGAAGCTTCAGGCGCTCGTTCAATAGCTTTATCAGGCGTCTTGCGCCTCTTGCTGCCTGGCCCCCGAGACCTACAAGTATTGCGTTATTATTCAGGTGGTATTTCTCCTCCACCAGACGGTCAACCATAGCTTTTGTCTCAACGACAAGGACATAGTCTGCTTTGCATTCCAAAAACTTGTAATCATCTACAATTGACGGTATGGCAAGGCCTGACTTTCCCAGCTTTGAGCAGTCTATCCTGTCGCCCATGTCCTCTATGACTAATTTTCCGAAAAGTATGCCGCTGCTGTCTGCTTTCAGATGGAGCTCTTCCCTCAGGGAATCTGTCATTGTCTCAAGATCTTCTATCAGGGGGTCTGACTCGTCCTGGCCTTCAAAAGTGTTCTCTTTTGTGCCGGAGATATTGTGCTTAAGTTCATAGTACAGCTCCCTTATGCTTGCAGTCTTGCCTTTCTCAAGAAGCTCCCTGCACTTGGCAGCTATAAGCATTGTCTGCATGAATTTTCTTGTGTGCGCAAAGTTGAGGAAGTTTCTTGAAGATATGCTTTTTCCAAGATACAGGAGACCTTCTTCCTTGTTGTAGTGGACATTTGATGATGCTCTCACCGGAAGGGTGACTTCAGGCGCATTGCCACCGAATATGTCTGCGACTACTTTATCTCCTATTTTCTTTATCTTCTCTGCAACTTTCGCGTCTGAGTCAAATTTCATAAGATCTCACTTATTCTTTTGCATTCTTATTTTCCGGACTTTTGAAGATATCAAGGCGCGACTGGGCATTTTCACTGCCGCCTTCAGGCTTGTCTTCTGACGGTGTGCCTGCTGTTTCATCTGCTGATGTTTCTGTTGCCTCATCTGCCGTCTCTGTCTTGTCCTGTATTTCCATGCCTTTGCCGTGAAGCACTATAGATGTGTCTCCAATCTTTTCCTCTATGACTTTTTTGAGGCTTGTGTGTATGTTTTCAGTATTGACGCCTGTTATGTCAGCAAGGGCTTCGCACAGCTCGCCGGCGTATATGTCAAAAGCTTTCAGGCGGTCTTCAGCTTCCTTACTCTGCCGTTTCTTGGATACATAAAGGCCGAGCTTTCTTGCAGCCTCCTGAAGGGCGAGAGTCACTTCTTTGACTATTGCAGTATATGATGCTATCGCCTCTTTGCCTTCTGATGTGTACGGGACCCAGACAGATGCCATGTGGACTGCGACTGCTACAGGACCTGAAGGCAGCGAACCGTTGCTCTGCTTCAATCCGTATCTTTTCCAGTCTATCTTTGCGATTGACCTTGTTATTGCGCAGGCGGACTGCTGGTATATCAGGGGCACCTTGTTTGCGAAACGCATTATCGCTATTATGCCGTCGCTCTTAAGGTCACCGCCATAGCCTATACCTACCTCTATCTGGAACGGATTGCCTTTATAGACTACCGGAGACCTGCTGGCGACTGCTATGAACTCCGGGTTCATCTCTTTTTTCAGGCCTTTCTTTATGGCATTATCACCTACAGGCGAAAGACAGTCTGTTGGGGGCTTCTGGATCTTTGCTGTATGGAGAGCCTTGAGAAGCTTGTCAATATCATCCCTTGAAAGCCGCTTAGGATTGGTCTTTGGATTTATTCCTGCCCTGTTGCAGATATCTACAGCGTTTCCCCTGCTTACTCTTGAAAGCTCTGTCGTGAAAAAACCTGTCATGTTTCTTGATTCAGTATACTTCATCAGGCGTATAAGGATACCCAGCTCAAGGCCGTGCGGATGCGGCTGTATAGATTTCGCCTCAACAGGGAGGGTATCTACAGCTCTTGGGTACTCAAACTGCCTGCCATCCGGGTTGATATAGACTATGCTGGCGAAAGGGTTCATTATGGCTGTCTCCATCAGGTACTCTTCTACTGACTGCCTGCCTCTTGTATATTTTCCTTTTATGAACATCTCTATCCTTGTGCCGTGGCCGTCACCGTCTACTGTGAGTTCAGAAATTATGTCGGGCTCGTTCTTTTTAGTGTTGATGTTGAGCTCGTATATGTGAATCTGGCCGTTGCCTGTCTTTGAGTATATCTTTGTGGGCTTTCCTGTGGTCAGCTGGGAATAGAGGACGGATGCTGATATGCCTATGCCCTGCTGGCCTCTTGACTGCTTCAGGTTGAACTTGGAGCCGTACAGAAGTTTTGCAAATATTCTTGGGATGTTGCGCTTGACGATCCCAGGACCGTTGTCCTCTATTATCATCTTGAATATGCTTGCGTCAATCTGTTTGAGCTCTATGTATATTGTCGGCAGTATTCTTGCATCCTCGCAGGCGTCAAGAGCGTTGTCCACAGCTTCCCTGACACAGGTCAGGAGGGATTTCTGGTCGTTCTCAAAGCCGAGAAGATGCTTGTTCCTCTCGAAGAATTCTGCCACTGATATTGACCTGTGATCTTTTGCATTGCTCTCTGCTATAGATTCCATAATTATTTACCTTTATCTCATTCTGTTATCAAGGCTTGCGAACACTGAGTTGAAGTCGTTTCCCTGAATTATCATCTCAACGGCAGATTTTGCATCGGCGATATCTTCAAATTTTCCGAGGATTGCCACGGTCTTGCCGTGGACTGCTATGTCTGTTCCTGTCTTTTTCTCCAGCATCTTTTTTATTTTTCCGTCTGTGCCAATCAGCCTTGACTTGTACCTGTTCAGGACATTCTTGTTCTTGCCTAAGATCTCTTCAAGATGTATTATCTCAAGATCGTAATCGTCATCGCACAGGTTCAGGACTATCTCCAGGGACAGGCCTCTTGCTATGCCTTCTACTGCCTTTTTCATCTTGTATATGTTGAGGCCTTCCTCGCTTGTTATCCCTACTGTACCGTCCTCGTTTATTTTCAGCTTTGCGCCGAAAGATTTCTGGAGCTCTGCCTTTACCTTTCCGCCCTCGCCTATTATGAGGCCTATCCGCGATTCAGGTATCCTTATAATCTCTTCCATCTTGAAAACACCAAAAAACTATATTTGCATATGCCTCTTGTCCCGGACAAATATTTAATTATGACAAAAGGTTTTAAATGTATTGGGTCTGCAAACGCTTAAA
>JAIVYO010000087.1:0-4267 GCA_048635405.1 Campylobacterales bacterium
AGCAGGCCGGCATATAACCATTGTTCGTCCTCTATCTTTTTTTCAACCGAATCTCTCAGGGCACTGATCAGGGCGCCGAAATATTCCGGGTAGTAGTACTCGAGCTGGGCCAGCAGCTTGTAATTGATTATTTCCTGGAACTTCTCGAAATTAGACTCGGCGCACTCGATAAATTCCTCTGTTTTCTCGTTGATCGACCGGTACAGGCGGGCCGCCCGGTCTCTCTCCGACAGGTGCGGCCCGATCAGCTTCTTGACCTCGACCGCCTCGATGACCTGGCCGCGGGAGATGAACTGGTTATGGGTAATGATCAGTTTTTCGAGCTCACCGACTGCCGTCATTTTATCAGACCCCATCACAACAGAAAATAAAAGACAAAAAGACAACAGTTCGGTATACAGCACTCGCTGTCATGGCCGTAGCCGCAGTTTGCGACTATTGTGTCTTTGAGCATTTCTTTGCCCTGGTTCTCGTGCATGTGGCCGCAGATGTTTATCGCCGGCTGATATTTCTCGATGAATGCGCGGTATATGTCATCGCCTACATGCTTTCCGTGCATGGGCGAGGATTCCATATCCACAAGGTCCATCTTTGTGCCGAACGGAACATCATGGGTCAGGAATATTGTCATCTTTCTGTCTTTCATGTTCTTGAACAGGCTTTCAAGCTCTTTCATGTACTGCTTCTTATGTGCAGCGTATTTGAGTGATGCCTTGCTGTCTTTTTTGGCCTTTGATTTAACTCCCCTGTAGCCGCCATGGGTTATTATGGCTATGTCGTCCACTTCAATGAAGGACCTGTCAAGAAGGAGGATGTTTTCAAACTGAAGTGCAATGTTTTCAATGCCCAGTTTCTGGAGATTATACGGCGCAAGACTTTCGGCGCAGTGCTCTGCATTTCCTTCTATAAGAATGACGGGCGCTTTAAGGCGGTTAAGCTTTGCCAGCATCTTCTCTGCGCTTTCTGCTGAACTTTTCAGGATTGTTCTGTATTTTTTTTTCCCGACCAAATCTTCTATTGTCTTTTTTTTCTTATGGAGAATCTCCCAGTTCTCAAACTGAAGCTTCCTGAATGTGTCTGACTCAGTTATGTCACCTGCAAAAAGGATAAGGTCCGGCTTTTCTTCTTTGGCAAAAGAGTAGAGCCTGCCGGGAAATCTTCCGTGCAGGTCAGAGATGCATAAGATTTTCATAAAGATTATTTGGATGCCAAGTTTTTATATGTTGCAGGAAAAGAATCAGAACACAATTCCGCCGTACCCGACAATTATATCCTTGCTCTTTGAGACTTCATAGCTTGTAGAATAGTCTATGATCTTGCCTGAATCTACCTTATTTTTCATGATCATTATAAGGATAGCTATAGGATAAGACCCACATGCTGTCGTCTCTTTTGCTTTGTTGAGCGTCTGTACTTCGTCTAATTCGGATATCTTTTCCATTATTGCTGTATCTGTCTTTTCCATCCATTCAAGCTCGTCTTTTTCTGTCGGCACAAAGCTGTAGCCCTTTCCGAAATGCGTCAGGTCAGAGCTTGCTATGACAAGGACTTTTTTGCTTTCAATTGCGTCGCTTATTGTGTCGGCTACTTCTTTCAGATTGTCAAGATTAATACCCTTATGCGGTATGATTATCGGCACAAACCTGAAATCCCTGAGGACATGCTGGAGAAATGGCAGCTGAACCTCTATAGAGTGCTCGTACATGTGAGCGTCTTCATCTTCTATGATTATGTCTGATCCTGATATTATCTTCTCTGCAAGCTCCCTGTCCACCTTCACTTCGCCCAGGGGCGTCTTCCAGTCTTCTGTGCTTACAGATACTGCCTCAGCCATGCCTGTATGGTCAGGGCCGAGAATTATGACTGAATCATACTTTTTCGATATCTGGGCGTATGTCTTTGCCGCTGTCTTTCCGCTGTAGAGGTATCCTGCGTGGGGCGCGACAAGGCCTATAATGTCTTTCCTGACTGTTCTTTTTGTATCCTTGAACAGCTTGTCCAGCATAAGGTCTAGAATCTTTGCGTTACCCGGATAAAAACCCTCGGCGACCGGCTCTCTTACCATGTCACCTATTACGGTTTTTATGCTTATATTGTTTTTGGGTTGTGTTTTTATTTTTTTGAAAGAAATCAATCATCCTGCTTGATTTGTTGATCTATAATTTTTTGATATTCAACAGCTAAAGATTCGTAATCTTCTTCAAACATTTTTATAGTTATTTTTAATATATCAGGAAGCCATTTCAAATAATCATGAATAAGATTTTCACGGATAAAAATCCTTCCGTCTTTCAGGAAGACTGCTCTTGGATATTCCAATACCGCATTGGCTGATATTCCGCTTTCAATGTATTCAGTGAGGATTGCACCGGGATAGGAAGATAAAGGCTCCCCGATATCTGCTTCTTTTGGATTTAGGAAAGATGAGTCTCTGTTTACTCCAGAATATGTGATGGTTCCATGAAACATATATCTGTTTATTCCGTCATTTAAGATATTTGTATTTTCGGCAACATCCAATCCTATCAGCTTAAAAGTAGAGTCATACATGCCATCTGCAGGAGTACCTTCAACGATTGCGTCGAATGCTGGAATCCCTCTTTTCATCTCTAATTCTTGCATCAATAACACCACTTTTATGTATTAAATGAAACTCTGAATCTTTTAAATGTTCGTGTTAAATAAACTATTATTCCCGCTTATTTATTCATCAACCATATTTTGGGACAGTTCTGCCAAAAGCCAGATAGCAAAAGATATATATCACCCATATCCAATATCTCTTATGCAGACTGACGACAACAACCAGCATATCTCAAAGATATCATCCGCCGTAAATGGCGTCATACACAGACCACCTGTACAGCAGCAGGGACTGCCAAAGCCAAAGCTCACTTTTGGCCAGAGAGCTGCTGACAAGCTTACCACATTCTGCGGAAGCTGGAGATTTTTGATTTTCCTTTTTATTTTCATAGCCATATGGATGAGCCTTAATCTTTATGCTTATTTTTATGCGTGGGATCCGTATCCTTTCATATTGCTTAATTTTGTATTGTCCTGCCTTGCAGCAGTACAGGCACCGGTCATATTGATGAGCCAGAACAGGACTTCTGAGCGCGACCATAACAAGGCGGAAAGGGATTATGCTGTGAACAGGAAAGCTGAGCGCGAGATTGAGGATATACAGCAGGATCTTGATGAGATAAAGAAGCTTGTAAAGAACAGCCACCTGCTTGACAAGATACATGGCGGGGCTTCTTGATTCCTTCTTTAGAATCTTAATCAAATTTTTTCATATAAGTCTTTTGAACGAGCGAACCAACCATAAATTTTATCAAAATCTAGTTCAGAATCATCTCTTCTCAGATTCAGATCCAATGAATATTTTGAGCCTTTTCTGCCTAATATCATTGTGCTGACCCCCCCATAACTGTCACTGTAATGCTGTCCTGAATCTCTTGATGTGATCCAGATGTTGCCATAATCTATAACATATCCATTATTTAAGAGATCATCAAAAACCGTTTTTTTAAATGATGCAAGACCAGCTTTAGCCGGAATTCCTATTTCAATTCTTACTGTATGCGGTTTTCCTCTAGATATTTGCTTTTTCCATATATTATTAAGAATCTTTTTATAAAGTCTTTCGTCATTATCCGGTATGTGGGGGTCGAAATTTTCAAGATTAATTGAACCCGGAACAAACACATCCTTACGACTATTATATTCTAATTTAGTTTCTGAGAATGGTATGGTCTTATTTTTTTTGCACTGCGAAAGATACTGGTTTATGCTTTTTTTATCCCAATTATAATAGGGTATGCTATGGACAACAGCCCTGAGTTCAATATATGCAGGAGGGACAGGAAAAGTACAGAGTATATATTTGAAAAAATCTTCAGATTCGGTATCTATATGCATATTTTGAATCAATGTAGGTTCTGCCATATAATCACATCATACGAAAAAATTCACAACTATTAAATACTTATAATATCACTGTATTTTTAAATTTTATAAATCTACAATATTCTGGATTATCAGCCAAAAAAGCAAATATATAAATCTATTTCTGACAATATTTGCTTATGCTTGTGAATTTCGGCTCCATAAGGACATTCATATTTGACATAAACGGCACTGTCATGCAGTGGAACCGGCTCAATCCGTATATGGATAAGCTTATATCCACTCTTAAGAAAAGGAACAAGAAAGTATATTATGTCACTGACAACTGCGTGCTGACAAGGCAACAGATGGCGGAGAA
>JAIVYO010000088.1:0-4179 GCA_048635405.1 Campylobacterales bacterium
AGTTCAGGATGACTTCCCTGACAAATACAGGACAATAGTCTTCTATTTCCTCTCCATCCACTTCATGCCTGTACACTTTCTCCAGGACTCCGCGCTCGACTTCAAAGTCCTCGTCATCTTTCCTGAGCCTTCCCGGATATACCTGCAAATTGATCGGTACGGTCAACGGAATATCTTTCTCATCTCCTTCGAGAAACTCTGCTGCGTCCATCTCTTTTTCAAAAGACAGGGCGATGCTGTCTCTTGCCAGTGTGCTACTGGATGATAGATCCTTAAGAGAATAGTTCTGATCACTCCATCTGTCCCTATAGCTCTCCAGCACTCCCTCCAGATACTGGTTCAACTGCTCACCTGTGGCATACAGCTCTGCCTGTATGACTGTCTTGTGCTTCAGGAACGCAGGCTTTATTATCCTGACAGACCCTCCCTCAACAGGGATCTCTACAGCGCTATAAGTCTTGTTATTGCATCTATTGTGGCAGTCGGATATCAAGAACTGTATGTCGCTTCTCTGTTCCTCATCCATGTTCATCTCTTTTTCTATATATCCCATATTTAACACCTCCATGTGTTTTTCTTATAATATCAATGGCGTTTTGCTATTCTAAAAAATCTTTTATGAATTTTTTTGTTGAAAATGCAAAAAGAATTTAAAGATTGCATTAAATACATAATCTATGCATAAAATAAAGCTTGGTGTCAAAGACTGGAAGATACTTGCAGAGCTTGACAAGGACTGCAGGCAATCTGATGCAAGGATAGGGAAGAAGGTCGGGCTTTCACAGCAGGTTGTAAGCTATCGGGTGAACCGGCTTATTGATGGCGGTGTGATAAGGCAGTTCTATACAGTCATCGATCTTACTAAATTAGGGTATTCTATCTATAAGGCGTATTTCAATCTCCAGATAATAACAAAGGAGACAGAAGAGGATATCAAGAAATTTATCATAAATCATAAAAACATTGTCTGGGCCGGCGTCCTTGACGGGACATGGGATCTGAGCATGACTGTCGCCGCCAAAAGCGCGAAAGAATTTGATACAATATTGAAAAAGTTCACATCGAGATTCAATGACCATATATTCAATAAGACAGTACTTCTTGTGGTTGAGGCATCAGATTTCATCATCGGCTACAATGAAGAGACAAAGATGGTGGATCTTGGCATTGATGATAATATTGTGGATATAGATGATATGGATTGTAGGATATTGTCTTTCATTGCGGTGAATGCAAGGATGCCTTATGTAGAGCTTGCGAAGGCTTGCGGCACAAGCATAGATGTTGTAAGGTACAGGCTAAAGAAACTGAAAGAGCTGGGTGTCATAAAAGGATTCCGGGTGTGGTTTGAGCCAAGCCTGACAGGGAAAAATCTTTATAAGATACTCCTGAGCCTGCAGAATTTAAGCCCTTTGAGGGAAAAGAATCTTCTGGGCTACTGCAGGAGAAGTTCGAATGTCACTTATGCTCTTAAAAGCATCGGTGTCTGGGATTTCAAGCTTGAGCTGCTTCTTAAGGACACAAGGGAGCTCCATAAAGTCATTGTAGATATGAGGAACAAGTTCTCAGATATAATAAGAAACTATGAGACAATTCATATCTTTGAGGAGTACAAGCGTAATTACTGTGTGTTTTAGAGATGCAATTCATTTATCTATTAGGAGCGCATAAGCTTTTCCATGGTGCCATGAATATATCAGAAGGTCTTCTGAAATCTTTTTGATTGCGTCTTCTCTTGGGTTCGGGTCGTGTACAAGGAAGTCTTTGCCGTCATATCCATAGACGACAATGCCGTGCTGGTCTAAGGTCTTTCTATTCTTTATCGCATGGCCATAGAAAGGGCCGACCTTGACAGAAAGGATAGGCGGTATGCCTCGTTTTAGCCAGCCGATAAGGTCTTCTTTCTGAGGTATTGACAGGTTGAATTTTCCGCCTTTCTGTATCATCTCGATATCGTAATCTATTTCGGGATGATATTGCGGGTCTATATTTTCTCTTTGTTTTTTTAATCTTTCAATCAACTTTTCTCCTTTTAGGCTGGCTATTTCTGCGTCATAGGTGTTATCTAGATTGTAGTTTATATATTCTGCCTTATATCCCAGGTCAAGCGCTGCACATGCCATCTGTGCCCACCAGCAGCCCATGTAAGGGTCAAGCTTTGCTATCTTTATTATCTCATCATAAGAAAGGATTTTATTGCGGTATGCAAGAACCATCTGCAGGCATATAAATCCGCAGGCCATGTCTTTTTTTTTCTGCTTGAAAAGAGGGACATCAAGTTTTATTTTCATAGGTGTATTTGGTGTGTGTTTTTAATATAGTTTTATTGGGAAAATAATCAGAAATTATATATCAATCTTCAATTCTTCAGAAATCTTTGAGTATGTTTCGGGTGATTTTATCTTTATCATCCTGAGCATAGGAAGATACTGCCTTGCGACTTTTCTTGAGCAGTGGAGGGCGTCGCCTATGTTTTTGAGATTGGTTTTCTCCTTTCCTCTTGTGAATTTTGTCCTTCCAAGTATCGCTATCTTTGAGGGGAAATGGAAATCCTGGGCTTTATTATAGTTTTCAGTCTTTGCTGTTGCCACACCGCATGAGATGTCTGCTGACTGGTAGACCATGTACCTGTAATACTGCTGGCCTGTTATCCGTCCCCTGAATATGTCTGCTCTTGAGAGCATGTTGTATCCGTCTGCGATGTCTTCGTTTTTTCCGTACTGTCTTGGCAGGTTTTCCCTTATCCATTCTGACATCTCGTCAAGGTCTTTCTCTGAATTATCAATTGACTCTTTTGCAATCCTGCAATTTGATGTCTTGAAGATTATTGACAATGTCTCTTTTGTCTTTCTCTCAAAATCGCGGAATCCTATAGTTTTTGCAGCTTCCGTGTCAATTTTCTTGCCTTTGCTGTTGAGGGACTGCAGGTCGTTTATCGCAGCTCTCAGGTCTCCGTCTGCGTTTCTTGTTATTATTTTCAGCGCTTTTTCTTCTATTTTTATGCCTTTATTTTCGCAGACATCTTTCAGTGCATCGCAGAGCTCATCCATATCGAGTTTCTCGAACTTTATCATCTTTGCTGATTTCTTTAGTGCCTTTACTGCGTTTGTGTTCTCATCTGTCGCTGTCATCACAACCGGGTGCTTTGATGTCTTTATGATGTCTGCAATTTCGCCGGGTGCTCCTCTGTCATATTGTCCTGATATGCCGTCTATCTCATCCAAGAGGACAAGCTTGCCTTTGAAGAAGAGGGACTGCTGCTGGAGAGCGTGGCCGAAAAAGCTTTTGAGCTCTTTCTTGCTGCGCATGTTTGATGCGTTTGTCTCCACGATGTTGAAGCCAAGCTCTTTTGCAAGAATCTCTGCGGCTGTCGTCTTCCCGCTGCCTGTGGGGCCTATGAGGATTAGCGCTTTGTATCTCTCGTTTTTGAAGTTTTTTGCCCATTTTATTATCTGGTCTATCGCTTTTTTGTTGCCTCTGAAGTCCTTGAATATCTTTGGCTTGAGTTCTATTGCCCACATGAGAATTAGTTTGTGGGGAAGAGTTATAAGTTTTTGATATGATGATTGGATTTATAAAATTCATCTGATTTAATATGATTGCCTTTTTCAATCAGAAAAGGTGAAATAAAAGTGATTATTGTGGGGCAATCGATCAATCTTGATAAACCGCGGGATTCTATTCAACCATTTTTCTTGAATATCAATCATCGATATTCATGTGAGGACATTGAACAGATAATAAGAGATAAGCCATCACTTGCTAAAGATGATGTAGATAATATTCTTGAAAATCATATAGAGTACATTAAATTCAGAGATACTTATACATTGCGTGGTTTATTGTTTCCTATTAATTATGGTCTCTATTGTATGTGGATAGATGATGATGATAATCCAGAGGAGCAGACTAAATCAGAGATACATGAAATATTGCATATATATTATAGGCTGTCGGATTCTATCTCTGCGTATCAATCAGATATTGTAAACTATCTTTTGAAAAAAGAGACCGATAAGATATTTGATGAAAGATTGGGTCTTGCCAGACATATATACATTTCATGCCTTATGCGTGCTGTTGAGTAAGGATTTGGTGACCAGATCTTTTTCGAAATGATACTCTTTTAAGTTCTTTATGCCAAATCTTATAAAGCGTTCATATGATATATGTATAAGG
>JAIVYO010000089.1:0-4143 GCA_048635405.1 Campylobacterales bacterium
TTAAAGATTATTTTTCATACGCGTTTAAGAACCTAAAACACAGAAAAACAAGAACCTGGCTTACTATGATAGGTATTGTCATAGGCATTGCTGCAGTTGTGTCTATAATTTCTCTCGGACAAGGTCTTGAAGATATGGTTACCGGTCAGTTTGAGGATATGGGTGCAGATAAGATAACAATTATGCCGGGGAGCAGCCTTTTGAGTGCCGGCATGGCGACAATTCCTCTTACCCAGAAAGATTATGAGGTTGTAAAACGGACAAAAGGCGTGTTAAGTGTTGCCGGGATGATTTATTTATCTCCAAGAGTGGCGTACAAAGATGATTCAGGTTATACATTCGTGGTGGGAATGCCTTTAGATCCCGACTCAAAAAGAATATTTGACAGTATGCAGAATTTTAAGATTGATTATGGCCGGGACCTAAAAGACGGGGACGGGAATGTTATTGTGGTCGGATCATCAGTTGCAAAAGATGACAAGCTTTTTGAAAAAGGCGTATCTCTTGGCAGCAAGATTACTATTGATGGTGTTGATTTTAAGGTCATAGGCGTTCTGGAAACTTTAGGAAATGAGCCGGATGACAGGTCTGTCTATATAAATATAGAGCGTGCAAGAGATGTCTTTAATCTAGAAGATAAGTATGATGTGTTATTTTTGCAGGCAAAACCAGGTTTTGATGTAAGCGAGGTTGCTGAGGATATAGAGGATGCTTTGCGAAAGTCCCGTGGATTAAAAGAAGGAGAGGAAGATTTTAATGTACAGACGACAGAACAGCTTCAGGAGAGTTTCGGCACAATATTTAGCATAGTGCAGTGGTTTTTGATAGGCGTTGCGTCTATCTCTATTGTTGTGGGCGGTATCGGGATAATGAACACTATGTATACTTCAGTTCTTGAGAGGACTTATGATATCGGCATAATGAAAGCAATCGGTGCGAGGAATAATGATATACTGACGCTTTTTGTGATAGAAGCAGGGACATTAGGTGCGGTCGGCGGGGTCATAGGTGTTTTGATTGGGGGCGGTTTCGCAAAAATCATTGAGATCGCTGCCAAAAGTGCGTTATCTGTCGATCTTTTGAAAGCGCATCTGAGTATTGAGCTTCTGGTCGGTGCTGTCCTGTTCTCATTCATCGTCGGCATGGCATCAGGTGCGCTTCCGGCAAAGCAGGCGGCAAGCATGAAACCTGTTGATGCGTTGAGGTATGAGTGAGGGAGAAGTTGTTTGTTTTTGATTATTATTTTTTAAAGATGGTGCATTGAGTGATATCATTTTTTATTGCTTGTTTTATATATGATTCTATAAATAGATTATAATTTCCGTTGGCAGATTTCATTATTTTTTTAATAGGTTCTATGTATATCTTTGAAGCGGATGTGATAAGATAACTGCTGTTTTCGTTTTTTTTATGATAACCATCAATAAATGCATCTAAGTGTGTTTCAAAAGCATATTCCTTATTGTTCATTATAAGATTTTGTGCAAGTATCAAAATTATGCAATCTCTTATATCTATTATACTGTTTTGCAGAAGGTTTTCATTTTCTTGTTTCCAGAAGTGTTTTGGGTACTGTTTATGGATATTGTTTACATCTATTCTTTGAGCATTAACTCCGTCATATATAAAATTTCCAATGTGTGAATCTTGGAGAAGGTATCCATTTGAATGGAATTTATATAATGTTTCTCCTAGTGTTTTCATTTCGTCTGTAAAATCATCTTGAGTGGATATTATTTCTTCGTAATTTTGGCCTTCTATATATTTTGTGACCATTAATTTTACAGGTAATCCTTTATCTATCAATAATAGTGGCTGTTCAACAGGCATATTGTCTTGATAAAGTTTTAAGATTGTGTTAAATGATTTTTTTGCGTTTTTAAACATTCGGAATATGTATTGGTCACTTTTGTATGTTAACTTTTTTCCATTAGGATGTATGTGTCCGGCTATTTCTGATTCTATGAGTCTTAGAATATCTGCTTTGTATTCTTCTGCGCCCGGTGGAATATACATTTTCATGGTATTTTTTGTTAGTCTGTATCTTTATATTAATTTGTTACTATGAGATGGATGTTATGTTTTAGTTATTCAAACAATCCCACCTATCATCATCACACCAAGACCTACCATAAGCAATCCCATCGCAAGTCTCATCCATTTTCTTTCTTTCAGGCGCCATCTGTCTACTGTCTTTGGATCCACGCCTTTGTAGATGACTGCAAGTATGACTATCAACGGAGCGATGAAAGCGAGGTTGTAGACGAGAAGATAGGGTATGGCTTCTATCTGTGTCATCTTGCTTGATAATAAGCCTATTATTGCGAAATAGACGCCGCCTGTGCAGGGCAGCTCAAACAGTGAGACGAGGAAGCCTAAAACTACAGCAGAAGGAATTGTTGCCTTTTTTGCGTATTCTGATATTATGCCTTTCTTATTTACGGGTATCTGAAGGGTTATGCCTTTACCGTACCAGAAGAAGTCTTTTATGTTTATCAGGCCGAATATGATTGCTATGGTTGCCGCAAGGTAGAATATGATTCTTGTAATGCCTGCATACTGGACTATTGACAGGAGACCGAACCCTGCTATGAAATATGTGACATATACGGCGACTATGTATGCTGTGCCTGTCATGATCATCTTTTTCCTGTTCCCGACCATCATAAGTGTTGCTGCAAGAAATATGAGGACTGCGAATGCGCACGGGTTTATGCCGTCTATCAGGCCGCTTGTTATTATAAGAGGCCATGTCAGCTCAAGCTTTTCTTTTTTATCATCAGTTATTGTTATGTCTTTTATATTGCTGCAGGACAGTATGCAGTTGTAGTCTTTAGGCTTTGTGTCTGCCAGCCTGTCCTCAAGATTTTCTATTATCTCTGCACTTCCCTGATAGTGTGTATCTCCTATGACCACAAGGGGCACACCTTTTATATCTATGCTGAACTCTCTGCAGGCTATCTCGAAAAGGGAATGATCATCACCATTGTGTATCTCATGGTAATGGGCAATCACATCAGGATATTTCTCATTATCTGCCGCTATCTTTTCGATAAGAGGCTCAACATTTGCGCAATGGGCGCAGCCGTTGCTGTAGAAATAATGGATATCTATATGCTTATCATTACACTGGAGGCTTTCCTGTGCGCTTATGGGGGATGCTATGAGGATAAGCGCTAAAAGGAGTATCAGAAGGCTTTTTATTGTTCTCATATCATTCTTGTATTTATTTCAATATATTATTATAAATAACTTGCTGTATCTCTCTGTTCTATGGATAAGATCGTTTTGTCTCTTAGGGATGATTTTAATCTTGATAAGATAGTTAGGCATCAGCCGTTCTTTTTCTTCTTTTCCGACAAGGCTGAGAGGTCTGTGAAGGTGAACGGGAAGTTAGTCACCATGTCGTTTTTTCAGGACGGCCAGAGACTTATTGTTGATTCGGATGCAAGGCTGGATAAGGATGAGACTGTTTTTTTGAAAGAGAGGATATCATATTGTTTAGGCACTATGGAAGACTTTTCCGATCTTTATATGACCTGCAGGGCTGATAGGGTCTTGGGACGGTTTATGGACAAGATAATGGGAAACAGGCTTTTGTCTGCGTTTACTGATTTTGAGGCGCTTGTGTCTATAATATGCTCGCAGAATGTCAGTTTTGCGCAGTACAAGGCGATGGTTGCAAAGATTGTTGATGCTTACGGAGATGGGAAGGTGTTTCCTGAGCCACAGGATATACTTGCAGATTTGAGTCTTCTTAAAGGTTGCGGGGTTGGGTATAGGGCGGAGTATATTGAGAATATAGCGCAGTTTATGAGAGGGAAGACGGAGGTTGATGATGCTTACAGGCTGTCTTCTGTCAAAGGCATAGGTCCGTATTCTGTTGATATCTTCATGCTTTTCCAGAGACGGAGATATGATTTTTTTTATGTTGATTCTCTTATAAAGAAGATAATCCGGAATGATTACGGGTCGGATATTGTTTCAGATAAGGATGTCCGGATGTTTGCTGAGAACCATTGGGGTAAGTATAAAGGGCTTTGCGAGGTCTATCTGCAGAAGTTTTTGTATGATAATTGAGTTATCCCTTGATTTTTCTGTATATGAAATATCCGGTGAATGACAGTTGCTCCTTTTCCGAAT
>JAIVYO010000090.1:0-4127 GCA_048635405.1 Campylobacterales bacterium
TATCCCGATAATCATACCTGTGCTGATGCTGCTGTTGAAAAGGTCGCATGAGCTTTCCCTTTCAATAGATTCAAGAGCATTTAGGGCAAATAAGATGACTTATCCTGAAAAGCTGAGATTCGGTCTTGAGGATTGTCTGTTCCTGTTTTTTATCGCTATTGTTTCCTGGATTATGCTTATCTGAAAGGGGAACATAAAAATTCTAAACCTTCTCAAACCCGTCCCGCATGAAACGGCTGTTGGGGACGACAAAGGCCTTTCTTCCTGACTTGACTGTGGTCGAGAATGCGCCAATTTCTGTTATGGTGCCGGATATGCCCCCTACTGTTATCCTGTCCTTCTCTTTCAGGCCTGCTTTCTTCATGTGTATGCCTGCCATGAATGACGGCGCGATGTCGCGCATGGAAAGGACAAAAAGACCGGATGCTGCCATGAGAAGCACTGCCATGACAACTGTTATGGCTGTGGGGTCAACACCTAGTAATCTCAGCGCGATTATCAGCGTGACTATGTAAAGGACAACTCTTGCGAATGATGATGATATGGCTGCAATGCCTGACATCTCGCCGGTCTTGTCGCCTGTTGATACGAGCTCTGATACGATTCTTGCGAAAAGGTCTGCTGCGAATATGCCGATTACAATAACTGCCATAGATATCGCGACATAGGGTATATATCTTACGACTACTGCGAAGATTGCAGATATCTCATGCATGCCAAGTATCTCGAACGCAGATGACAGGGCAAGAAGGTAGACGAACCATTTGGTCACATCAGCTATGAGATTTATAGCTGTGCCTTTGTATCCAAGCTCTTTGAAGACCATCTGTATCTTGCTTGATCTCATTATCTCGTCAAGGCCCATTATCTTTGATATCCTGAGTATTGTGTTCTTTATGAGAAAACCGCCCAGATAACCGAGCAGCAGAACACCTATAAAATTGAACAATATTGTGTTTGAGTCATAAATTCCTGTTATTAATCTTATGTCAACCATTTACTTTTTCACCTGTGTCTCTATATAATCTACTATCCTTTTTGCTATATTTATATCTGTCGCCTCTGTCATCCCTCTTATGCCCGGGTTTATGTTTACTTCAAGGACAACAGGACCTTCCCTGCTCTCAAGGATATCTACTGCTATGATGCGCGTATCCATTATCTTTGCTATATTAAGGCTCATCTCTTCTATCTCTTTTGACGGTGTGTATCTTACGCCAGAGCCTCCTATCTTTATGTTTGCGCGCTTCTCTCCCTCTTTTGCCACCCTCTTATAGGCGCCTGCTATCTCATCACCTACTACAAGCACTCTTATGTCCTCTCCCGGGTTATCTACAAACTCCTGTATAAGGACCTGCTGCTTGAGCACTTCCATGGATTTCAGGATTGATTTCATGGCGTTCGCGTCGCTTACATACATGACACCCTTTCCGCCGCTGCCACCTTTCAGCTTGACCATTACAGGAAAGTTTATCATGTCTACAAGGTCTTCTGCATGCTCCCCTGTCTTGAAGAGATATGTTTTGGGCACTGCGATATTGTGGCGGGCAAGAAGCTCTGTTGTCAGGAACTTGTCATGGGCCACAAGGACTGTCTCTGCGTGATATGGTTTTGGTACATCCATCATGTCAAACGCTTTCACGACCTGATAGCCATACTCTCTCCTTAGAGCATCAATCTTTGGCAGGAAATAATCGACTTTTGTAAGGTCCTGCTTATTATATTCACAGCTGAGAGATCCTGTCTCAACGATAAGGTTTATCCTGTCTACCGGGACATGCATTACGTTGAAGACTTTTTTTGCCTCGTCAATTATCATGCTTGTTGTAGGAGAACTTCTTCCCGGAGATGCTATAAGTATTTTATTCATCGCTTTTCCACCTCATGTCACGGACCCATTCCAGGAACTTGCTGAACATCGGATTCTCTTTTTTTATTGTCGTGTGCTTTTCAAGATATGAAATGCTTTTCTCAAGAAGGTCTTTTTCGTATATGTCGCTGTAGAAACCTATTTTGGGCTTTATGTTGAATCCTGCGACCATCACCTGATCATTGGCTTTCATCAGGTTTATCTGGCATATACCTGCTTTAAGGAGCTGTGAGACAGACATGACTGTGCTTATCTCATCTCTTGTCAGCTTGTATTTCTTTTTTTTGCCGTTCACTGCATATGTATCGCTGCCTATTATAAGAACGCTTATTGCAAGGGCATCGCTGAAAGTCTCCTGCAGGGTTATCGGCTGGTTCAATGTCTCAAGTGTGTCTACCACGCCCTTGGCTGATTCCGGTGAATCAAGGATTATTGTGCCTGCCTTGCTGTAAGGGAGCTTCAGGATTGCCGGATATATCATCGTACCTATGCTTTTCTCAATTGCCGGGCGCGACATGGCAAGATATGTCCTTGGGGTCTGTATCATCCTGTTGTTGAGCACGAAAGGCAGAAGGAACTCATTGTAGCCGTAAAGTATTGATTCGCTGCTCAGGGAGGAGAATATGCCGTGCTGCTCGAAAATCTTGAGCAGGACATAGCAGAAATCTGCATTTTTCTTGTCCACTCTTGGAAGGATTACGTCAAAATCAAGAAGGTTTGTGTTTTTCAGGAACGGGACTGCCTTTTTTTTGCAGGTCTCTATCCTTATCATCTCAATCGGTGCGTAAAGGACAGAATCAAACTTATCTTTTGCGGTCTCCATAAGCTCTATTTCTGTCTCTGACCTTTTTTCAGGACCGATTATGCATAATTTCATAAGAAGTAACACCCAAAGGCGATGCAGATTACTTGTGGGTTTAAGTATATAAAGATTAAATTTGTGCAATCATTGTTATTCAAAGTCATCTCAAAAATGAGATGTCATATAATGTTTCTGCCTTTAATGGCGATATTTTTGATTTATATTGACTTATTGCTTTATCTGAAATCATACCTCTGTCCAATCTCTCAATCATCTCATCTTTTATTAGGCAGAATAAGTTGTAGTCCATATAATCAGCGGGTCTGCTTGTGTGGTATAATGCAAACCGTTTAACCATGTATGCATATTTTCCTCTGGTGAACAGGGTAGTCCATGCCAGAGTTTTTTCATCTTTATCTTTTACAAAGTATGACCTGAATAACGGATTTTTTTCAAATATGTATGGGTTTATGTAGTCATTTCTTTTCTCTTTTTTTTCCAATTGAAGATTCCATTGATTGTATAATATTTCTAGTTCCGGCAGATCTGTATCTTTAACAGGTTTAAAGCTTAAACCCTCCCTTTTAGCCTTATTCACTGATTTTCTGATTGTCTTGTAATTCTTGCCCTCCAGACCAGGGTCAAATTGGATAATATCCTGCCATTCGTAAGTTGTCTTGAACAGGATTATGTTTTTTTCTCCGGGTAAAAAATAATGAGGCTTTTGATTGGCTTCGTTTTCCCAATCCTGAATTGCATTGGTGATAATATCTTCAGGCAATAATGTGGATATTTTTGATAATTCTATCAATTGCTCTTTAGATAGCCCATTTATATTTAACTTGCAAATTTTACTGTATTCATCCATGAGATCTGCCAGAAGATTTAAGCTTTCGCCTATAGGTCTTCTTAAAACTAGAATTGTTCTGTTATCATGCTCATGGACTAAACCTAACACAGCTGAGGTGTTATCTGTAAAGTGTGACCATTGATTATCTTTCCTGTCAGGATTGTAGTTTTTTTCGATATCGCTGCATTGGAAACAGTATTCTAAGTGTGCGTCTTCCATAAGGCTAAATCTTTCACTTTTTGGTATGATTGGTATATTCATAATAGACAGTATGTTTTTAACTTTATATTATTTACTACTTATATGTATTAAGTAAGTCTTATACTTTCAAACACATCTTTTTACAAATATAAATCCTAACACAGCAATATTTAAAAATGTTCAGGTATCCATTTACTCTGGTGGTTGATATTATTGATGTTCCTGATACTGATTGCCTCTCTTTTTTCTTCCACGGTGAGTGTGGTGTCTAAGTATTGCTCGATAACCACCAGCATATCGATGGCGTCAATGCTGTCAAATTCGTATACTTCACCGAGGTCTTCATCCATTCCCGGGTTTTCAATATCAAAATCGGCTTCAAAAAGATCCAATATTTTTATTTC
>JAIVYO010000091.1:0-4044 GCA_048635405.1 Campylobacterales bacterium
GTGAATCAAGCAAAACCATGTTGCCTCTTGAGACCATAGAAATACTTGTGTGACTAGATATATATTATTTTTGCCGGAATCAGTTTTCTTATAATGAAAGACCTGTCAATTACAGCGTCATCGAATCTAAAAAACAATATAAACAGAAAAAAACAAGTAATCTTATATGTTCAGTGAGAGTGAGAAGAAGACGCTGGAGAAAATATTCAGCAAAAGCATTGAAATAATCAATTCTGTCACTATGGAGAACGGTGCCATACTTGCAAGCCCTCCGGGGAGGAGGTACCCTTATGTCTACCCGCGAGACACAATGCTTATACTGAGGGTACTGCTTGAGTTTCAAGAGACCAAAAAAGTCAGGAAAACGCTTGAATTCATACTAAATCTTGTGGGTGAGACAGGCGAGTGGTACCAGAGGTACACAAAAGACGGCATCTCTGCAAGCTACAGGCCATCACAGGTGGACTGTAACGGTCTTGTACTTTATATGGTAAAAAAATATTATGATGCCACTGGCGACAGAAAATTTCTTGAGAAGCACTGGAGACAGATTTATCTTGGAACACGATTTCTTGAAGAGCATTATATAAAAGAGGAAAAGCTTGTATTTTCCATGAATTCCATACATGAATGGCCGCCGATGGAGGCAGGCTTTGAAATATGGGCCAATGTGTGTGCTCATGCAGGTTTCAAAGCTGCCTGTGAAATCGCAAAATTGCTTGACAAGACTGAAGATGTCACAATCTGGTGCAATATTAAAAAGAACCTTAAAAAGGCGATTATGACAAAGATGGTCAAGGACGGGCATTTTATAAAGCTTACCAATATGACAAAGATATATGATGCTGACATATCAGAGCTTGGCGCATACATACTTGACATACTTCCTGCAGATGACAGGATAATGAGAAACACTGCAGCTTTCATTGAAAAACACCTTTATGACAGAAAGCTTGGAGGCATACGCAGGCATGTGGAAAAGTACGGCAGGCCAGGAAGGAACAATGGAGGGTACGGTCCGTACAGCATGTATACCGGCTGGATGGTCCAGTATTTTATTGATATAGGAGATACCAGGAAAGCAAAAATATACATGGACTGGTTCATAAGGCATCATAAGGGAGGGCTTATACCTGAACATGTGTCTACAAAAGATAATTTTCTCAAGTGGCAGAAAGAGGCAAAAGATATAGGCAGGTATTACAAGAGCGGCCGGAAGGAAGAAGCTGACAAGGTCATGAGATCAAAGGATTTTAGGGAAGATGACCTCGCATACTGGGTCGTTCCGCTCACATGGGGGCATGCCGAGTTCCTGCTTGCATACTATAAGCTGAAGAAGAAAGGATTAATATAGGACAAGTCTTTCTACTGCCCTGCTCCAGCCTTTGGGTCCTTCAAGTTCTGTCCTTACAACCTTGATATTTGTTTTCAAAACCGGATGGGCTGAATTTTTCACTATTACAGGAATGTCCACATTCTCAAGCATAGGGATGTCATTTTCACCGTCGCCAAGGCCTATTGTTTTTAAGGTGTTGCATTTTTTCCTGAATAGATCGGAAAGGATTTTTACTGCTTTTCCCTTATCGCTTTCGCCCATGATGTGGCAGTAACGCCCGCCTTCAGTGAACCTGTACCCTGCTTTTTCTATAATTGCCTTTATCTTTTTTTTATTTCCTTTATCATCAATCCTGAAAGCCTCATCATATTCCCTTTTCTTCGCAAGCTCAGCATCTTCTTTTTTCAGGCCTGAATCTTCTGACAGCTTTTCTGCTGACATATCGGAGAATGAAGTTATCTTAAGGCCTTTGGTCTTTATCCGGTCTATGACTTCGGTAAGTGTTTCTATGCCTGTGCCAAGCTCTATTATGTCGTATCTTTTAGTCTTTCGGGTGAAAGGGTATCTGATGCTGAAGTATTTGTGAGGGATGAATATTGCTCCGCCGTTCTCAGAGATGAAAGGGTCTTTTATGTCAAGTTCTTCACGGAACTTCTCTATCTCTGCGCGGGTCTTGCTTGTGCATATTATGAGCGGTATCTTTTTCTGTTTGAGATTATTGATTGTCTTGAGAGCATCGCCATAAGAATATGTGTTATGGTCTATGAGAGTGCCGTCAAGGTCTGTGAATATTACTGCCGCCTCTTCCTGTCTCTTATCTTCTGCCATTGGAGAATCGCTCCGAAACTATGCAAAATATCTTAATATACAGCAAGGCCTATCACCAGCAATGATACAAAGATAGCTACAAAAAAGAAAACTATAAGATGCGAACTGTCTACTGCAAAAAGAGGGTCTTTATAGCGCTCATAATATACATTGCCGCCTTTTTTATCTGAAAAACGCCAGCCTTTCTTGTTGAGCTCTTTCGCTTTTACAGTTATATCCGGATCTTCCGCATCAAGGACAATCATGCTGTCTTTTGCAGGCATGGATATATTTATGTCAAAGGCATATATAATATTTATGGATGATTGTCACTGATTTAGCCTGAAAGACCTGCAATAAGCGTTTATTCTCCTCTTCAGCTCTTCAATCTTTCTTGATATCTTCTCAAGTTCGGGGTCTTTAAATGGTTCAGGAGGGCTTATATTTTGTTCAGAGAGGACTGTGCTTTTTTGAGGCAAAGGGGTCTCTTTGGGCAATCGGATGTCTGCATCGCCTTGAATCATTTTAGAGCTTTCAGGGGTTGGTGGAGTGTTGGTATGCTGTTCAGGAACTGGTTCCTGGGGCAGGTTGTGCAGTGTGTCTGGAGATGATGACTGAACAGGCCATTGTGGTGCTTGTGTCTGCTGTCCTGAAGATAAGACTGGCTCTTTCGGTATGGATGATGCATAAGCTTCCGGCTGCGGTGAAGAAGATAGAGCAGGTGTGTTGACTGAAGGCAGGGTGGGCGGACCTGTGGGTTGAGACTGAGATTGTGCGTATGGTTTCGGCACAGGTTCGGGTGTTAAGTATGGTGCAGGGCGGTGAAGCAGGGCAGGAATCTTATGGCCGTACAATATATACGCTGATATCCCGCCGGCGATGAGAATGACCAAGGCAGTGATATATAAAGTCAAAGGCATGATCTCTGATTCGGAGGATGCGTCGGAAGAGACAAGAAGATTCTCTGCTTCAAGGGCAAGTTCATAGGCTTCGCTGTAATTGCCGGAATTGAAGAGGGACTCGGCCTTCTCAAAGAAGTATTTTGCTTCAATGTCGCTTTCTGTAAGTTTCTGCCGTACCCTCCCTATCGCCTCTTCTGCTTTTGATCTTATATCCTGCTCATCTGGGACGATTGTTGCAGCTGTCATGTTTTCTGCTGTGGGTGCAGTCTCGTTTAAGGTATCTGTGACTGTCTCGTTATCTTCTATTGTAGGTGCGGGCAGGAAGTCTATGCCTGAACTTCTGCCGCCTGTTGAACAGGTGCCGCAGTCTTGTGGACAGGTAGAGCAGGTCTCGCCGTTGTTGCAGAAGCCGTCGCCGCAGTAAAGGGCTATACTTGAGACCGAGAATGTGTGGTGCGTTGCGTTTTCGTTGATGTTCCCGCTTGTGTCATTGCACCAGTAGTAAAGGTTGTAGGTGCTGCCGTCAGTGAGGTCTGTGTAGAGGAAGGTGTGGGTCATGTTGCCTGTTGTTGTGAAGTTAGTGGAGTTTTCGTAAGATGAAACTGTTGTGTTATAGCGGCAGGTGGCGTTTTCATCTGTGGTGATGTTTATGTATGTTTGGGTTGTGCCTGCTGTTAAAGAGGATGTGTTTATCGGGATTAGGATGGTTATTATTGGAGGGGTTATGTCAGTGAGTGTTAAAAATATTTGTTTTGATTCGGTTAGATTAACTTGTTTTGATGCGTTTATGTAACCTGTTTTACTTGCATTCACTGTATAATTGATATAATCGCTGTAGTACTTCGCTGTCGCGTTCTGCATGTATTCTGTAAGTATCTGCCTTTCTGTGTTTCCTGATGCATCGGTGAGGTTGGTGAATGCCTCTGTGCCGTTGCTCTGCCAGGCGGTGACGTTTGCGGACTGGACTGGGTTTCCTGCCGTGTCGTTGACGTAGATGTC
>JAIVYO010000092.1:0-4097 GCA_048635405.1 Campylobacterales bacterium
CCGGAATCTATTATGTCCGGCCTGTTAGTAGCCGCAATCACGACGACTCCTTCAAGCCCTTCAAGCCCGTCCATCTCAGTCAGGAGCTGGTTCACGACACGGTCTGTGACACCCGAGTCCATGCCATGCCCTCTCTTAGGAGCGATTGCATCAATCTCATCTATAAACACGATTGTGGGAGCGACCTGCCTTGCTCTCTTGAACACTTCACGGATTGCTTTCTCGCTCTCGCCCACATACTTGTTGAACACTTCAGGCCCTTTGATAGAGATGAAATTAGTGCTGCTCTTGTTGGCCACAGCTTTCGCAATAAGTGTCTTGCCTGTCCCAGGAAGGCCATACAGCAGTATACCTCGCGGAGGCCTGATGCCCATTGTCTTAAATGCTTCAGGATTTTTGAGAGGCCACTCTATCGTCTCTATAAGCCTCTTCTTGACTTCCTCAAGCCCGCCGATCTCATTCCATTGCACTTTCGGTATCTCTACCGCAACCTCTCTCATGGCTGACGGCTCAACAGCAAGAAGTCCATTGTTAAAATCAGATTTATTTACCTCCAGCTTCTCGATGACCTTCGGGTCTATCTCATCCTCTTTCAGGTTTATTTCAGGAAGCATCCTCCTGAGCGAGCTCATCGCAGCCTCTTTTGCAAGCGCATTGAGGTCTGCCCCTACATATCCGTAAGTCACGTCAGCAATCTTTGCAAGATTGACATCTTTTGCTATAGGCATATTCCTCGTATGTATCTGCAATATCTCTTTCCTTCCATCCCTTGTAGGCACGCCTATCTCAATCTCACGGTCAAACCTTCCGCCGCGGCGCAGAGCCGGGTCAATGGAATTGATTATGTTGGTTGCCGCAATCACTATAACCTGCCCGCGGCCCTTAAGCCCATCCATCAGAGACAGGAGCTGAGCCACGACACGCCTTTCCACCTCTCCGCTGTTCTCTCTCTTCGGCGCAAGGGAATCTATCTCATCAATAAATATGATAGATGGTGCATTGTCTTCAGCTTCCTTGAATATCTTTCTCACATTCTCCTCGCTCTCGCCGTAGAATTTGCTCATGACCTCAGGCCCTGCGATTGAATAGAAGCTGGCGCCGGATTCAGATGCCACGGCTCGCGCAAGAAGCGTCTTTCCGGTCCCGGGAGGGCCATATAGAAGAACACCTTTCGGAGGATCTATACCAAGCTTATGGAATATTTCGGGATGCTTCAATGGAAGCTCTATCATCTCGCGGACTTTCTTAACCTCTTCCTGCAGGCCGCCTATATCCTCATAAGTCATGCTGACAGCACCTTCCTCAAGTACCTCAACAGCCTTTGGAAGAACCTTTATCTCAGTCTGGTCTGTAATCTTCACAATCCCTTTAGGATTTGATTCAGCCACTATGAATTTCAGCTCAGAGAATCCGAAACCTCCAAGCATTCTACCCATATCAACATCCATACCGAAAAGGTCACCTATATCCGGCTGCCTTGTCCTTACCCTGATTGAAGGTGATACAAGGTCTCCTTTGGTCACAACCCTTCCTATAAGCACATTTTTTGCCTGGCTGGGAGCAATCTTGATATTCTCCATCTCTTTGTCAGCAGGAGCGACAGATATTGCCTTTGCCTCCTTTACCTCTGCCTTCCTCAATATGACCATCTCACCGATGCCTGTACCAGCATTTCTTCTCGTATAGCCATCCATCCTTATTATCTTCAGGCCTGCATCTGAAGGATACGGCCTTAGCACTATAGCACCTGTTTTTCTCTTGCCCTCAATCTCACACACATCGCCCTCTCTCATGCCAAGGCGATGAAGTATCTGTGTATCAAGCCTGACAATGCCCATGCCTATGTCTCTCTGCGCATTTGACGGCATCTCGCCCACGCGCAGCTGTTCTTCCTTAACGCTCTTCATATCTTTTCCGTCCATACAAAGCCACCATAAACCAAGTCAATCCATTACATCATTCTTCCTGAGCAGTCTTGCCTGCTCAGGCGTCAGGAGCACTTCAAAGATATTATACTCAACCTTCCGTCTCCATGCATCCATATATTCCTTTATCCTCAGCATATTGCTGCATGAGATTATAAAAAGGCTCTTGTCCACCTTGACAAAAGGCATCTCATCCAAAAGCCCGTCTTTGTAGTACTCATATTCGCCATAGCTCTTCCTTATCTTCTGCCTCCAGCCGTAAAGGCCGCGGTAGAACTTGTTCCTCTCATAGTCAGAGTCGAACATATCGCTCCGGACCGAGAATGTCACAAGCACAGCTTTCCTGATTGCCATATATATTTAGTCGCATCAAAACAATATAAATGTTTTGTTTAAGTGAACCTAATAAGGGATACAAATGTTTATAAATGTTTTGTTTAAGAGGACTAAACAGAAGATGAAATAATGCTAAAAACCAAGACAGACATAGATTTAAATAAAAATCAAGCCAATCAACATCCATGCAAAAGCTTGCACTTTTCGACATAGACAAGACTCTTATCATGGGATCCAAAGCAAAAGATACTATATCATTCCCTGAAGCGTTCAGGAAAATCTACAATGTCAATGCAGGAATAGATATAATCAATCCGCACGGAATGACAGACCAGCAGATAATAATAGAAGTCATGAGAAAAAAAGGCCTGAATGATGAAGAGATAATGCCGAAACTCAGGGAGTGCATGCAGGCAATGATAGACTCATTTAGCAATATTGTTGAAAACGACAATATAATTGTTCTGGACGGTGTAAAAGAACTTCTTGAAGAACTAAATAAAAATGATATACTGATAGGTCTTGTCACCGGAAATCTCGAACAGATTGCAAGAGCAGGACTGAAGAAAGCAGGGATTGACCATTATTTTAGCATTGGCGGATTTGGAAGCGATGATATCAACAGGACAAGGCTCGTGCATCTCGCAATAAAAAGAGCAGAACAGAAAGCTGGCTTCAAACAGCAGGACAATGTATTTCTTTTCGGGGATGCGCCACAGGACATGAAAGCAGGCAAAGAGGCAGGAATAAAAACGATAGGTGTCACGACAGGAATCTATTCAAAAGAAGATCTTGAAGACGCTGGCGCAGATTTCGTCCTGGAAAATCTTAAAGATAAAAAGCACATTCTGGATAAGATATTACAGAAATAAGAGTCCAAAAAAACACCCCCCACCAAAGCCACCATACATAATATACAAAAGAAATCCAAACATCTGTCATGGTAAACATATTCAGGTCAATGAAGCAGGATAAAGCCCGGGATAGAATTAAAAGATTTTCCCACCAATACAACGACATGGACAATGCATCAAAAAAGCTTCCTTTTGCCTCAGAGACAATAAGCGAGTTCTTCGCAGGCGGCCTTGAGCCCGGCGTAATCACAAACATCTACGGCGAGGCAGGCGCGGCAAAGACATCTTTCGCTCTTGAGGCAGCAAAATCATGCATAGCAAAAGGCAAGAAAGTCATATTCATAGACACTGAAGGCGGCTTCTCAGTAGAGAGATTCTGCCAGATGAACGAGAAAGAAAAGCTTGACATGATGTTTCTGATTGAGCCAAAGACATTCAAGGAACAGGACACAGCCATAAGCGCGATTGAGGAAAAGCTAAAAAAAGAAGACATAGGCCTCATAATCATAGACTCTCTTGTTGCTCTCTACCGTCTTGAGCTGCACAACGGCGAGGCGCAGTCAGTAAACAGGACCCTGAGCAGGCAGATGGCAACGCTGATGAGGCTTGCAAAAGAGCATGACATACCTGTCATCGCCACAAACCAGGTCTATTCAGACTTCGAGACAGGCAACCTGGAGCTTGTCGGCGGCGACATACCTAAGTACTCATCCAAGTGCCTTGTCCTTCTTGAAAAGCAGGAATGGGGCAAGAGAAAGATGACGATGATCAAGCACAGGTCGCTTCCGGAAGGCCGCCAGGCAGTGTTTGAGATAAAGAACGAAGGTCTCGTCGACAGCAGGAAGAAGCTGGGGATATTCTGAAAAACAAAAAATTTATAATGATATATTTAAAAACTGAATTAATGTTTGAAACTGATTATAGTCCTAAAACATTGCATATAGTCATAAGAAATCCTGAAAAAAAGATTATTTTAGATGCT
>JAIVYO010000093.1:0-4058 GCA_048635405.1 Campylobacterales bacterium
CATCGCGTCGATGAACTCTTTCTTTGACCTGTTGATGATGTTCTGGACTTCATTGTCTTTATTTCCTTTATCTAGTGCATCTTTTTTGTAGAATGCAAGGTTGTCCAGGAATGTCTCTAATCTTTCGAGAGTCGCTTTTGCATGCTCTATGTTTTTCGGGTTGTAGTCTACTGGTGTCCTGTAGTGGGATGATATCATGAAAAGGCGAAGGACCTCAGGCCTGTACTGCTTCATTATATCTCTCAGCGTGATGAAGTTTTTCAGGGATTTTGACATCTTCTCCCCGCCTATGTTTATGAATGCTGTGTGCATCCAGTAGTTGACGAACTTCTTTCCGGTGGCTGCCTCGCTCTGGGCTATCTCGTTCTCGTGGTGCGGGAAGTAATGGTCTCTTCCGCCTGTGTGGATGTCCAGGGTCTTTCCAAGGTGTTTCACAGCCATCACTGAACATTCTATATGCCATCCGGGCCGCCCTTTACCCCAGGGGCTGTCCCACCTGGGCTCGTCATCCGCCGCTTTCCAGATAGCAAAATCCTGCGGGTTTTCCTTGTAATCATCTACTGCCACTCTTGCTCCCGCTTTTGTCTGGCTGATATCTATCCTTGAAAGCTTGCCGTAGTCTTTGAACTTGGAGATGTCGTAGTAGACTGAGCCGTCGTCTGTGACATAGGCGTATCCCTTGTCTATGAGTGTCTGGACCATGTCTATTATCTCTTTTATGTGCTCTGTGACTTTCGGATATACATGCGCCCGCTTTATCCTTAGCCGGTCCATGTCTTCAAAAGCTATCTTTGTGAACTTCTCTGTGAGCTCTTTAAGGGGAATGTTCTCCTCTTTCGCCCTCTTGATTATGGAATCGTGGATGTCTGTGATGTTCTGGACATGCTTGAGGTCGTATCCTGAGTAATCTAAATATCGTCTCAGGATATCCCACATTATGTAGACACGGCTGTGCCCGACATGAGGGTAGTCATATACTGTCAGGCCGCAGACATACAGGTTTACCTTTTTGCCGTCTATCGGGGTGAAGACCTCTTTTTTTCGGGTCATGGTGTTGTAAAATTCGAGCACCATGGGGAGAATTTAAGCGCTCATTTATTTAAAAGTTGCTGTAGGGGCAAAATATTGTTTTCTTGCATGAACAACCATTTAATAATATAAAACTTCTATCTAAATAATATACTGGCAAGGCTTTGCCGGGGAGGTAGGCGCTCCCTGTTACCGTGAACCGTCTACAGCGGGGTGAAGCAGTTCCGGCGGTGATTTGATACTGAAGTGTCTGTCAGTTTTCCGAACGTTGAAGCCCTGCCCTTTATGACCGGTCCGGTGCCGAACCGTGCCAGGCCCTGACGGGAGCAGCACTAAAGTACTGTACTGGTGCTTAAAGGATACAGGGTGGAGGTAGGAGAGCTGTCAAGGCTTCGGCTTCTGCATCCACAGGACTGCGTGCCTTGCCATCTTTATCTTTATTGAGTGTCTATGAAGGTGTCTGTATGAAAGAGAAGAAGAAAGGTGCAAAGCCAAGGATCAAGACGGGTCTCATCTTTGCTGCTGTATTCATTGCAGGCATCTATGCGGGGGCTGTCCTATTTTCTGAGACTGGTGCAGATATTGCACAGTTCAATAAGCCAGCCATAAATGATAAGGATAGCTTTTACATTGACTCGCCTACATCTGTTACGATAAACCTTCCTGCCGTGAACGAGAACAATACCGGCGTCACTGCATTTCTTGAGGTTGATGTCAGACCTGGAACAGGGCTTGTGCTTGTCAATGTAGGGAACATCATATCCAATTATGACACGCAGGAATCTATGAGGAGCGCGGCTGAGATCGCTTCTGACTATACTAACAAGAGCCTTGAGAATGTTGATATTATCTATAATCTTGTGGCGAACGCGTCAATACTTGAAGGGCCTTCTGCCGGCGCTGCGTTTGCTGTCGCCACTGTGTTCGCTATTGAAGACGAGGAGATAAGGGATGATGTCATGATGACCGGGATGATAAACCATGATTTCACTATAGGTCCTGCGGGCAGGATTAAGGCGAAAGCTATTGCGGCAAAAGAGGCTGGTTCAGAGCTGTTTTTAGTGCCTGCGGGGGAGTCTTACGAGTACAACGAGACAGAGCACTGTTCTGACTATGGGATATTTGAAGGGTACTGCCAGCTTGAGTATGTGCCTGTAAAGATTGAGGATATCGCCGGGATACGGGTTGTTGAGGTTGAGACTCTTGGCGATGCTGTTGCGTTGTTTAGGGCAGAGTGAGAAGATCTCAATATAAAACTACAAAAAAGAGTGTTTCCAAAAACCTGCAAAAACATATATATATTATTGTAAATAATACAATAGCTATATGGAAGAAGAGAACGAGACAAACTATGACGCATCAAAATTTGAGAAGCCTTCTGTGACTGTTGATCTTGTCGTGTTCACTATCCGGAATGACCAGCTCTACATACTTCTTATCAAGAGAGGGATATGGCCGTTCAAGGACTGCTATGCGCTTCCGGGCGGCTTTGTCCGCATGGACGAAAAACTCAAGCAGACAGCCATAAGGGAGCTGTTTGAAGAGACATCAGTAAAGGATGTGTATCTCAAGCAGGTGCACACTTTCAGCGATGTTGACCGCGACCCGAGAACAAGGGTCATAACTGCGGCGTATCTTGCGCTTATAAATTCCGATAATGTGAAGCTTCATGCAAAGACTGATGCAAAAGAGGCCAAGTGGTTCTCTATTCTAAACCTTCCAAAGCTCGCGTTTGACCATGAGAGGATTATTGATTATGTATACAGGGATCTCAGGCTTAACACAGACAATTATCCGCTGATATCCAGGTTCCTCGGCGAGAAATTCACGCTGACGCAGATGCAGAAGGCTGTCGAGGCAATACATAACCATCCTGTGGACAAGAGGAATTTCAGGAAGAAGATATTGTCCCTGGATATACTTCAGGAGCTTGACGAGGTCAGCAGGGAGACATTCAGGCCTGCAAGGCTTTATTCTCTGAAGAAGAAGTGAATTTTCTTTAAAAACGATGATACATTTATAAAGTTCAAAGACTAAGTGTATATCTAACACTAATATACTCTTGGGCCTGTGGTGGATGCAGCCCAAAATTTTTTGTGTTAGTAAGTGTATATATTACACTGAGAATTTGAGAGGAGATGAAAGTTATGAAAAAGGTGTTGACCTACACGATAATCGCAGGCAGCAAGGCTTGTGTCAATGACTGCCCTATCTGCATTTCCAAGATGACACCTGACCATGGGATAGGCTATGAAAAGCCTGAAGTGGACTGGGATACTTTCAAGAAATCAACACACTATGCATTCAACCATGGCGCCGAAGTCGCGCTGATAACAGGAAAAGGCGAGCCCACCTTATACCCTGCCCAGATAACAGAATACCTGCACAGGATAGAGATGGTCGAGAGATCAAGAGGCGAGAGGTTTGACAGGAGAGAGATGCAGACTGAAGGATCTTTGCTTGCCAAAGGAGGGCATTATGATGACTGGCTTGATGTGTGGGAAGATCATGGGCTGGATGTTGTGGCTCTTTCGATATACCATTATGACGCTGATAAAAATGAAGAGGTCTTCAGGCCAAAAGGCGGAAGGAAATATTTTGACCTGCCGAAGCTCATTGAAAAGCTTGATTCAAAGGGGCTCAAGACAAGGCTTTCATGCGTCATGCTTGACAGCTATATAGACTGTGCTGAAGAGGTTGAAAAGCTTATCAGGTATGCTGAAGAGAATGATGTTTTCCAGCTGACATTGAGAAGGGCTGATGCGCCGGAAAATCCGCTTGATATAAAAGCTGCGCAATATGTTCAAGACCACAGGCTGAGCGATGATAAGTTAAGTGACATATTGGGATTCCTTGAAAAAAAAGGCGACTTCTGCTATGACCTGCCGCATGGTGCTCAGGTCTATGAGGTTTTCGGACAGAATGTCTGCGTGACGACAGGCCTGACGCCTGCGCAGAGGAACAAGGATAATATCCGCCAGCTTATATTTTTTCCCCAGGGCTGCCTTACGACAAGCTGGGAGAATGTG
>JAIVYO010000094.1:0-4084 GCA_048635405.1 Campylobacterales bacterium
GTGAAGAAAAGCAAGGCCAAAAATATATTGCTTGTCGGTGTCGGCAATACTGCCGGTGCGGGAAATACGAAGTCTACTGTCAAGGCATCTGCCGAGCTTCTCAAGAAAGACTGGGCGGCATACGCAAAGAAGAAAAAGGAAGAGGAAGAGAAGAAGAAGACATGGTGGAAGAGTTAGGTCAATGCCTAATCTGACTTATCATGCTTTTTTCTATAATACAATCATTTAAATACTTTTCCAGACTAGTTTTCTTAGGTTCTCTTATGGATGCAGTTGAAAGGATACCTCTGAATCAATATTTCATGAAGATTGCGCATGTTGTCGCGCAGAGGTCGACATGCTTCAGGAATAATGTCGGCGCAGTGATTGTCAAGGACAAACATATTGTATCTACCGGTTATAACGGCGCTCCTGCGGGGATGGAGCACTGCCTTGATATAGGATGCTACAGGAAGCAGAACAATATCCCTTCAGGCGAGAAGCATGAGCTTTGCAGGGCTGTGCATGCTGAGCAGAATGCAATAATACAGGCTGCACTTCGCGGCGCATCAACTGAGGGCGGAACGCTTTATTGCACGCATTCGGCCTGCATAATCTGCGCCAAGATGATCATTAATGCGAGGATAAAGAAGGTATATTACGCAAATGAATATGCAGATGAGATGGCAATGGACTATTTCAAAGAAGCAGGCGTTGAGGTTGAGTATCTGCCTTTGGAAGAGTGAGGGTTTAAGAGAATCAAGAAGTCTGTACTTTTTTGTTAAGTTAATTATCTGTTTTAAAGCATCAGTAATTGTTATTGACAATATATCAAATATATTTTTATAGCCGGCAACTTTATTCATGAAGCTGTCTTCTTCACAAAAGCAGCCCCAGCAGCATAAGTATTTGTATATTTCGGAAAAGACATATGTGTTGATATTTTCTGAAGCAATATTGAAGACTGAGGCTGTATCTCTCTAAATGAGCCTGTCTCCGATACTATGAGTCTTTCATAAGGAGTATAACCATACAGATTAAGTACATAGTCACCACTTGTTATTTTAATATCTTTATCTGAGTTGCTCTTTATATTAAAAGCCAATATTGGGAAAAACTCCATTGAAATTTTCTTGTTTTCTTGAAAGAATAAAGGATCTATATTTATGTAACCATCATATTTTTCAATTTTCCAATCAAGTATATATGGTTCTAAGTCTTGAATATATTTTTTTACATCTGGATGAATTGGTTCTTCATCAAAAGGTTGTTCAAGGCACATTTTATAAAGAAAGCCTAGGACTGTGTCAGGATCATGCATCTCGTCTATTTCGCCTATCAGATCAATATCCATGATAATCTTTCAGTGCCAAAACTTAAATACTTTATCTGTTTCGGAAGGAAAACAATCCTGCCTTTGATGCAAAGACATAAAAGAATCATGCAGTAATTGGAATCTATGAGCGATTCTATAACAAAAAAGATAACATATTTCTCAAAGACCGGTGCTGAAAATACAGGCAAGGCTATAGAGCTAGCTCTTGAACGGGCACGCGAGGGCGATATAAGAAAGGTTGTCATCGCGACATCTTCAGGCGATACTGGGCTTGCTGCCTATGAGGCTTTCAAAGACACAGACATTGAAGTCATCCCTGTGCTTCTCAATGCAGGATCAAAATACTCTGCACCCGGCGGAGGATGGACAAAGAACAGGAGCAGGTATGACAAGCTCGGGCTGAAGTATGTCCAGGGGATACAGGCATTCAGCGGCGTGGAAAGGGCTGTGAATGCGAGATGGGGGACAGCAGGCCCTGCACTTCTGATGTCAGATGCCTTAAGAATCCCCTGTGAAGGATTCAAGGTATGCGTCGAGGTTACGCTTATGGCTGCGGATTCAGGCTTCGTTGCGCCTGACGAGAAAGTGATTGCTATTGCAGGGACCGGAAGAGGTGCCGACACTGTCATGGTCGTAAAGCCTGCATATTCCGGGCAGTTCTTTGACTTTGCTGTTAATGAGATTGTCTGCAAGCCTATCGTTGCCGGGATAAAGCATGAGGCAAAGTGATTTTTAAAGATTTAATTATTTTTTAAGAAGTTATCAGCCAGTGATTAAAAGCAGAAAGATTTATAAAAATAAGAGAGCAGTTATTAAATAGATTCGAGTAAATGAAGACACGGTTGATGAGCAGTATGATTGAAAAAAGTGATTTTACGTTAGATTTGGCTGAGGAACTTTCAGCTTTGGAAAAATATTTTGTTGAAGACGGGAAGAAAATATATACAGATGCGATAAAGATGGCTGTGCTGTACTATTTTGGCAAGCCAATTTCTGATGCATCAAGAATAAAAGTTGATGAAAGCAAAGCGATGGAGCTATATGATAAAATCAAGGAATTTGAACCTGTTGAAGTTGGATTGTTTCTGAAAACATTTGAATCAGAATGCATACAAAGTTTACAAAATTATACTCCTACTTTAAGAAAAGAACTTTCAAAAGCAATTGTGGCAATGAGAGAAGTAGAAGAATTCTATGGTACCAGAGTATATAACTTTAGAGACAAGACAAATAACTGCTAAAGCAAAAACTTTAAAAAGCTTATCATTCAATAACCAATATCAAAATGGAATAGAGGCAACTCTTTCTGTGTTTTTAATATGTATCATGGTGAATACAAATGGGACTTAGACCTGCAAGAATAGACAGAGGAGTAGACAAAAGGCCTTTCACAAGGACTGCCAAGAGGGTCCATAAGAAGAACTTCATCAAAGGTGTCCCGGGAATCAAGGTAAACAAGTTTAACATGGGCGAGACTAAAGGTGATTTTGAGCTGACATTCTCTCTTGTGCCATCAAAAGATGTACAGATAAGGCACAATGCTCTTGAGGCACTTAGGGTCTCTGCAAATTCATACATGAGAAAGGTCGCAGGAACAGAATACCATATCAAGGTCCGTGTATACCCGCACAACATCTTAAGAGAGCATGCACAGGCAGCTGTTGCGCAGGCAGACAGGTTCTATGATGGCATGAGAAAGCCTTTCGGCAAGCCTACAGGAAGGGCTGCAAGACTTAAGAACAATCAGCCAATACTCACTATCAGGACAAACAAGAAATATGAAGATGCGGCAAAAGAGGCTATAAGAAGGGCAGGGATGAAGATACCTGTCGGTTTCAGGACTGTTTGCGAGTGAGGCGACTGCCTCAAGGCCGAGGGGACTCCCTCGAGGCGTAAGCGACGTTCACACCTGACGGTGTGAAGTCACTATCTTAATAATTGGTGTTAAGTTGCTGTTTTTATTTTAGGATTCGTCTTTTTAAAAATTATCTAAGATAGGGATTATGGCATCATATATAACTCTATCAATCATGTAATTAACCAAAGAATTTTAAATCAACTGCTCTGCATCTGCTTTAGTTCAGATATCATCTCGTCTAGCTCGTCTCGTACATTCTTTTCAAGAATTCCGGGAGTCTGGGCTTTTACTTCCAAGATTGTCAAAGCACGCTCCATTTTTTTGAGAATATTTGAGATTCTCTTTTCTCTTTCATCATCACGCTGGCTGAATAGGGTTAAAAGTTCTGTGAACTCGTGAAGCTTTTCTTTGTAGATCTCATCCTGCCTGTTCTTGAGTTCATCAAGTGCTTGCGATAATGTATTAGTTATCTGCCTGTCATTCTCAGCGCGGAAATTATCCAATCCAGATATAAAATCATCTATCTTTTTTGCTTGTGTGTCTATTGTGTTCTTTTTTTCTGCATCATAAGTCTTTTCCTTCTGCTCAATTATATTTATAAGCTGCCTGTTTTTTGATGAGAGATCTTCTATCTTTTCGCAGAGATGCTTTAGATTAGTATCAACATATTTTTTTGAGATTTCCATGTTTGTGCGAACATATCTTTTCTGTGCATCTATGATATCTGCAACGACTCGTTTTATATTGAGTTTTTCGCTGTCTATTGCTTTGTCTATATTTTTTATATCTTTCTTCAGATCAGTTATTATCTTTACTATGTGAGTCTCTTCTTTTTTAAGCTCTGAGGTCCTGATCTCATTTATGTCTTTTTCAATCCTACCGTATTCATCTGTTATTGTTATGAATTCCTC
>JAIVYO010000095.1:0-4007 GCA_048635405.1 Campylobacterales bacterium
ACCCAAATACTGTTTTGAAGGTATCGCATTTTGCGACCAGTACATTTTTCTCTTCTTTTGTTTTATCTACTGCCTTTAAGACATCAATTTTTCGTTTATTCATCCCCTCAAAATACCGCTTGGAATCGGCACAGAATCGTTCTTTCTCTTACTGTATATTTCAGACTATACATAATTTAGTGACCCCTTGAAGTGGTTGTCTGATTGATTATTAACAGATCTCCAAAACCCCAAAACCCTTTTAAAGTTCACCATAATTATATACCTCATGGCAGAAGTTTACATATTAAGAGAAGGGGATCTTCAGGTTAGAGAGGATGGTACTATTTATGCACCCGCAACAGTCACACTGGTAAAATCTAAGACTTTGGATTCATCTGAAGACAGATATTTATTGGTTGATGCAGGCGGGTTAGATGATACTATAGAAGACCTTGATGATTGGCTAAATTCTCTCGGAATTACTTATAAAAATATCCATGATGTCATACTTACACACAATCATCCTGACCACACAGGGCTCGTAAGATTTATCGGTGGTGAAGAGGGTGCAACGATATATGGCCCAGATTCAACATATCACAACAGAAATGTTATATATTCAGAAAGGAAACCTGAAGGTCAATTTGGTATTGATGTATATCTTCTTGATACTCCCGGTCACGAGAGTTCTAAAGATAGGTCTGTACTTGTAGGTACAGATGATGGCCGTGTTGCTATTGTGGGCGACTTGATGCTTAATCAAAAAGAGTTCAGTAATATGGGAGATTTTAGTCAATGGCCTCCCGAAAATGAAAGAGCTGTACATTTCTCAAGACTGCATATACATTCAGAACTTCCAGACATATATGAAATAGTTCCCGGTCATGGACCTTCTTTTTGTCCACGAAATCTTTTAAAAATTTAAAAAACCCAACCTCTCGTAAACTCCTTCCCCGAAAGCTCAAACGCATCAAACCTCTTCCCGTCAAGAGAGTTCCTGTAAGCATCTACAGTCTCAGCAACATCTCCATCGACAGCCCGAAGATCCAGGCGCACACAGTCAAGAACACCGGAAAAGTTATTCATCTGCTTAATAAGAGACAGAACCTTGCAGTTAAGAATCTGCATCCTGCATCCCTGAACACCTTTCACAGGAAACCTCATCCCGAGACGATCAACAATATCATACCCTTTCTCGCACTGCCGCGAACACTTCTTTGAGAAGATGCAATACTCTGATGTCATCACAGGAAGCCTGCCGTGCACCACGCACTCAACCTCATTATCTAAAAATAGAGACATCTTCTTAATCTTCTCAAAATCAAGCTCAACGGATGCGCAGACCCGGCGTATCCTCTTGTCAAGGGAAACCAGAGCTTTCGCACTATGCGTATTATACACATTCAAAGAATAGTCTATACATATTTCCGATTCAATATCCGAAGAATCAATCAATGCCTTCAAGAGCCCGGAATTAGACACAAGCACCTTGTCAGGTTTAAGCCGCATAACAAGCCCGACCATATCATTCACTTCAGCATCCGTAAGTATAGCAGGTGCAGCAAGCACAAGAGTCTTACCCGACTCCTTCACAAGCTCAGATGCTTCAGCAATATCCATATCCTCTCTTGAATTGAAGCCGTTCCCGATAATGATCTCATCAGCGCAGGATTCAAGCACATCTTTAAGCGCACCCATATAGCCCACATGGACAGATATCTTTGTGCGCTTCCTCCTGGTACCCGAAATACTCAGCTCAAGCTCTTTAGCTCTTTTCGAAAACACCGCATCATCCATCTTCCGCAAGACCAAAGCCCTCTTCTCCTCAAGCTTCAGGATAGCGTCCTTTCGCACACGCCCAACCTCACTCAACGGTATCATAAGCCCGTCATCAACATCAAACACAATGTTCTCAATAGAAAAAGGAGTATTCCCCAGCCGCGAAAGCTGCTCTTTAAGTTTTTCAGGAGTCATCACATGCTTCACAGCCTTCTCAGCAGAAACAGAAGATTCTAAAAATACAGAATTCACGCCGTCAGACACATCCAAAGAAAGCTTTTCACCTTCCTTTAGCCTAACCTTAACTCTAACATCAATCTTTCGTATCTCTTTTCCCTTAAGATAAGTCCCCTTTGCCCATGCATCATACTTCTTGTCAAATGTCTTGTAGATGCAGGAATCCTTGACAACTGTCTTGTCAACCTTCAAAGACACAGTATCGTCTTTCTCAGCATCTTTCACTCTTTCATTTGAAGTATATATCGATTTGACCTTGCAGCCTATCTCATCATCACCTGAATCAATGCGCAATCCGTCGCCGACACAAAGATCCTCCTCGAGACGCATCCGCATAAGCTTTGACTTCCCGTCATAAGATATGCATTTCCCGATAAAAAGCCCCTGGTTGTTCTGGCGTATATCGTTTATGAACTCCCGCGTCTTTCCCAGGACGAACCCGCCTGTAAATCCTCTGTTGAACACTTTTGACAAATTACCTTTCTTTTCAGTATCGATAAAGCCTTTATCAATACCTTCCATATAAGCAGAAGTGACACCGGCCACATATTCAGGGCTTCTCATCCTCCCCTCAATCTTCAGAGACACAGCACCGGAATCCAGGACAGCCTTTATCTTCCCCGCAGTGCAAAGATCTTTAGGTGACAGCAGATACGAAGCTTCAGAAGATGTAGCCCCCAAAGACAGCGAATATTTCATCCTGCACGGCTGAGCGCAAATACCGCGATTGCCGCTGCGCCCGAACATGAAACTGCTCATAAGGCACTGCCCTGAATATGACAGGCATATCGCCCCGTGGACAAAGCACTCAACAGGCACATTCTCACCTATCTTCCTGACATTCTCAAGCGGAACTTCCCTTGACAGTATCACCCTGTCAAAGCCCATATCTTTTAAGAGCACCGCACCATCGCAATTATGCACAGTCATCTGCGTGCTGGCATGTATTGGTGAATCCGGGAATATCCGCCTCAAAGCAGAAGCAAGACCTAAATCCTGCACAATCGCAGCATCAATACCCAAAAGATAAAGCTCTTTGACATATTTGACAGCATCTAAGAGCTCCCCGTCAGAAACAAGCGTGTTGACAGCCACATACACCCTGACACCGCGCACATGGCAGTAATCAATCGCCTTCTTCATATCAGAAGAAGAAAAATTATCAGCATTTATCCTCGCATTGAAATCCCGCCCGCCAATATAGACAGCATCTGCACCGTTCTGGACAGCAGCGACAAGAGAATCAAAAGACCCGGCAGGGGATAAAAGTTCACTCTCTTTTTCTTTCAACATAACACCTTTCAATACTCTTTGTAAAGGTTAGCTTTTTATTGTTTGCACCAATAGCCCCGGGAATTACATATATTATTGGACAGCACAGGATAATTGTATCTTAAACTGATATCTTCTGGATAACATTTATACTCACAGACCCAATTACAGTAAGATTGCCATGTCACCTCTTGCCATCTTTCAGCTCAAGATCCTTGCAGTATTCTTCATCCTCTTCGGCCTGTTCTGGACATTTTTCCCGGGAAAGTCATTAGAGATGTATAAAAAATGTTTCCAGAATTACAACCGTTTCTTAAAAAGACTTGACCTCGGCTACGAGTACGGCTTCAAGGTAACAGACAAAAAGAAATACATGAGAAAGGAGAGCTTTTTAGGAAAGCTGTATCTTTTAGTAGGTACCGCAACTTTTATTCTCCTGAGCTATCTCTATTGATCTTTCTCTGTCTTGAATATTTATACAGAATAATTATCACAATTATTCCAAAAAGGAGAGGGATATACAATAATGAATTGCTCTTTTCATCTTCTTTGATGTATGAATCTCCAGAATAAGCATCGATGACCTCATCTTGTGTTTTTGGTTCAACTTTTTTATCCTCAGTTGAACTTTCATCTTTTTCAGCAATAGACATCTTTCTGTCAGGCTCAATAAACTTTACAGCATCCATTCCTGACAGTTCAAAAACGATTTTTGATGTAGTTTCAGTCGCTATAGC